>JAYTVV010000193.1:0-30515 GCA_043743795.1 Geobacteraceae bacterium | reverse complement strand
GCCTGAAGAAAATCGATTCTGTCATCACGCACAAGATAGACAATTCTGTGTTCTTGTGTGAGGCGTCTCGACCATGTGCCGGATGAAAGGTATTTGAGCGGCTCTGGCTTGCCGATGCCAGCAAAGGGATCGCGCATGATTGCTTCTATCAAATCAAAAGCCCGCAACGCGACTTTTCGGTCAGTCTGCACCCAGTAACGCAGGTCTTCACGGAACTCTGGCTGAAAAACAGTGTCCCGCTGTTTAGCCTTCAAGACCAACCTCGGAACGAAGCGATTTCACTGAAGTTGCTGTACCACTCCCCTTCAGAGCACGTTCCAGCGCAGAAAGAAGCCTTTCTGCATTTTTGGGGGAACGCATTAGGTAAGAACTTTCCATCAAACTTTGCAGTTCATCAGCAGCAATCATAGCTACATTGCTTCCCTTGCGGCGACGAATAAGGACGATCTCTCGATTTTCTATTACCTCGTCACAAAGTCCGGCGAAATTCGCTCTAGCATTGGTATAGGTTGTTTGTAGCATATCTGTATCTCCTTTTACGTACAGGCTTACTGTACAGAACGATTTACTGTCAGTCAAGAAGTCAAATACGAATGACGAATGCCCAACTTGCCGCACGACCAGACCGCCCGGAAAGTCAGGACGGACTGATCAGGCTTATGGCGTTGTCGCGACACGATGTCGCGTTGAAGACTGTCTGGCTGTGGCTTTGAAGGCACTGACCAGACCCTGCATTCCCCTGCGGGTATCCTAGGGAGGCGTGCTGTCATGGTGCATCCATGCTGGTGCGAAGCCCTCCCGACAATGTACCGAATCCCGCTTCGGCGGGAGGGGTGGAAGCCGCGAGGCAACTGCCCTCCTGGAAGCCTCGATCTGGGTGAGGGCTAGGGTTCCGGGTGATATGGTCAACTTATGTGAACGTCCGCACGCGCCGTCATGAGCGCGCAAGCCAAATGAGGCTGACAGGCTTGGACCAAAAGGTCCGCAGCCGGTCAGGAGATGTAACGGTGCTCCTGCGGGGATAATGGGCTGCCGGCGTACAGGACGGACCTAAGTCACCCATTCAATCGTCTGAAACGTGGAACGTGGAAACCCCGTATTTCCGCCCCGGCACATTGGGGCAGGTGAAACCGCAAGGCACATTGTCGGAGGTGCGGGAGTAAGAGGCCGGAAGAAGCGAATGCCACCCTGTAATGGGGCGGATACGGGTTGAGACATCACCCGGCCCGAAAGGGAGCCCACGTCCTATGCCGGTGCTCCTTTGCGAGATCGTTTGGAGAATCTTCTTCGGGAGGGAAAGCAAATGGCGGCAATCACAAGATTGACTGGTGCGCCCTCCGCCAACGGCAACAACTGGAAAGCCATCAATTGGCAGAAAGTCCGTCGAGAGGTCCGTAGACTGCAAACCCGTATCGCAAAGGCTGTCAGTGAAGGGCGCTATAGCAGAGTGAAAGCCCTGCAATGGCTTCTGACGCGCTCGTTTAGTGGCAAAGCATTAGCCGTCAAGCGGGTTGTTTCCAACCGAGGTAGAAAAACCCCCGGCGTGGACAAAGCAATTTGGTACACGCCGAAGCAGAGAATGAGCGCTGTGCAGAACCTGCGCCGTCGCGGTTATCAAGCCCGGCCATTACGGCGGGTGTACATACCGAAGAAGAACGGCAAGATGCGCCCATTGGGTATCCCCACCATGCACGACCGCGCAATGCAGGCACTGTATGCGCTAGCCCTGCAACCGGTGGCCGAGACCAAGGGCGATCCCAATTCATACGGGTTTCGCCTCTATCGAAGTTGCGCCGACGCCATCCAGCAATGCTACAACAGTCTGGTAAGAAGGCATTCTCCGCAATGGATAATTGAGGGGGACATCAAAGCCTGTTTCGACGAAATCAGCCACCAATGGCTCTTGGAACATATCCCTATGGATAGTTTCATGCTCAGTCAGTGGCTGAACGCAGGATACTTTGAAGGTGGCAACCTCTACCCGACCAAAGCGGGAACCCCGCAAGGGGGTATCATCTCCCCGCTTTTGGCCAACATGACTCTGGACGGACTGGAGGCGGCGGTCAAGGCTGTCACTCCTCGCCGTACCAAGGTCAACGTGATCCGCTACGCCGACGACTTCGTCATCACCGGGAAAACGAAGGAACTTCTCGAAGAGACGATCAAGCCGGCGGTAGAGGGGTTTCTCAAGGGACGGGGCTTGACTCTTTCCCCGGAGAAAACCCGGATTACGCGGATAGAGGACGGATTCAACTTCCTTGGGCAGAACCCGCGTAAATACAAAGGTAAGCTGCTCATAAAACCAGCTATGGACAATGTTAAAGCGTTCATGGACAAGGTCCGGGAAACAATCCGGAAGTTCACGGCCAAGAAAACCGGCGATATGATCCGCACCCTCAATGCGATTATCAGAGGGTGGGCCAACTATCACCGGCATATTGTCGCGTGCGACACCTTCAGAACAGTGGACAACCGCATTTTCCGCCACCTGTGGGATTGGGTAAAGAAAAGGCATCCGCATAAAGGCAAAAGGTGGCTGATGTACACGTACTGGCTCAGCGGCCCAAAAGCCTGGACCTTCACCACGGTTGAGAAGACCCCGGAAGGTAAACGCCGGGTCGAACTCATCCGGGCAACACAGATTCATATCAAGCGTCATGCTAAAGTGAGAAGTGAAGCCAATCCCTTCGACCCGGAGTACGCAGAATACTTCGCAAGAAGAAGAGCCGAGCAACAACGTCGGTACATGGGGCGCGCCGCACTAGCAGCGGCGTGATGGGGTAACAACCGAGAAAGAAACAGACTGCCGGGTATCCCGACAGGGAGATTACTTTGGAGTGCTTGAGCCGTATGACGGGAAACTGTCAAGTACGGTTCTGAGGGGGGAAAGGGGACGAAAGGCCCCTGACCTACCCGGTAACTAACCCGCTTCGCGGGAGAAAAAGCTAATAGAATCAAAATCTTAAAGGCTATATAGAGTCAAAGACTAAAAATGCGATAAAAACCTGTACACCACCATGTCGCCCCTGGCGGATGACGCCATCATGAGTGTCTACGGCCTGGCCCGGCAGGTACAGTATCCCGTCAGGTTTTGTCGATCCGGGTGAATCGCTGGAAGAGTGCGCCGTGCGTGAGGTGCGCGAGGAAACCGGCATAAAGATCAAGAACCTTCGCTACGTCGGGAGCCAGAACTGGCCGTTCCCGGCCTCCCTCATGGCCGGTCTCGTGGCGGATTACGCCGCTGGAGAACTGCAGATTGAAATTGCTGAAATAGATGACGCCCGCTGGTTCCCCATAAACAGCCTGCCCACCCTGCCGTCCCGGCGCAGCATCGCCCGCTGGATGATCGATCGGCTCTGTTCCTGATTAACTATCATTTCAGTTTCTCGATTACCTCAAGATTTTAAGATATCAACCCCCCGTAATCATGAGCCAGCGTTAAGTGACGGCAATGGCGTTGTCAGCGGATAACCTGAGGTTATACGAATAACCTAGGGTTATAACTATTCATAACATGCCGTTTACACATGTAATTTACCACCCGCACACCTTTCATCATAACCACAGGTTATACCCACCCCATTCACTGCGAGGACCGCCTTGCAATATTTACCAACCATATCAATATGTTGCAGCAGCAACCGAATTCGGCACGCTCCATGCTTTTGTACTGGATGAATCCATACAGCATGGCACCGGGTAATTTGTCTGTTTCAAAGTGAGAGATACGCTTCAGAACCACAATTTCAAGAAATCACCTGTAACAACCAAAAGAAGGAGGACATCATGGATTACATCATCGCACTTGAATTTATGGTTATCATCGCATGCCTGCTGCTGGGCGCCCGCTACGGAGGTTACGGCCTCGGTCTTATCAGCGGCCTGGGACTCCTCGTTTTTGCCTTTGTCTTTCACCTTTCGCCGGGCAAGCCCCCGGTTGATGTGCTGCTCACCATCATGGCGGTCATCGGCTGCGCCTCGGTGCTGCAAACGGCGGGAGGCCTCAACGTGATGATGCGCGTCGCCGAAAAGGTGCTGCGGCGAAACCCCCAGTACATCACCATACTCGCCCCTATCACAACGTGGACTCTCACGGTTATGTGCGGCACCGGTCACGTGGTGTACACGATGTTCCCTATCATTTATGACATCGCCATCAAGGAAGGCGTGCGCCCCGAACGCCCCATGGCGGTCGCGTCCATAGCCTCACAGATCGGCATCTGCGCCTCCCCGGTTTCGGTTGCGGTGGTTTCGTTGGTCGCGATCCTGTCAAAATCCACGCATCCGGTCAGCATCGTGCAGTTACTGTCCATCAGTATCCCGGCCACATTCTGCGGCGTAATCGTGGCTGCCCTCTGGAGTCTCAAGAGAGGCAAGGACCTGGATAAAGATCCGGTGTTTCAGGCAAAAATCCAGGACCCGGCCCAGAAAGCCTACATCTACGGCGAATCTTCCACCCTGCTGGACAAGGTATTCCCCAGAGAAGCCTACTGGTCAGCCTGGATCTTCTTCACAGCTATCGGCGCGGTAGTTCTGCTCGGCGCTTTCCCTGACCTGCGCCCCTCATTCATGGTTGCCGGAAAAGCCAAGCAGCTCTCCATGAATCTGGCCATCCAGATCATGATGCTGTCAGCCGGTGCGGTTATTCTCATGGTCTGCTGCAAGGGGAAAATACAGGAAATTACCAACGGTACTGTTTTCAAGGCCGGTATGGTCGCTGTTATCTCTATCTTCGGTGTAGCTTGGATGGCTGATACCTTCTTTGAAGCACATTTCGAGCTGCTTAAAGCCTCGCTTGCCGGAGTTGTGGCCACCAAGCCATGGTCATACGCACTTGTCCTGTTCGTCGTTTCCAAGTTCGTCAACAGCCAGGCCGCCGCCATCGCCGCCATGGCTCCGCTGGGGGTCAGTCTGGGCGTGGATCCCTTGATGATGATTGCCTTCATTTCCGCCAGCTACGGCTACTTCATCCTGCCGACTTATGCCAGCGATCTGGCCTGCATCGGCTTTGACCGAACCGGCACCACCCGCATCGGCAAATTCATCATCAACCACAGCTTCATCATTCCCGGCCTGATCGGAGTCGGCACCGGCTGCGGTGTAGGGTATCTTTTGGTAAAAATATTTTACTAGCACAACGCCGCACGTTGTTGACATTCAATACGAGAGGCGGCCGTTTGGCCGCCTTTTCAGTTTCATAAACTCAGGGTTCGTATGGTAGAGTTAGCCATATTAATTTCTGAGTAGAACCCATCTCCCCCTGATGATCAAATCCCCCTTTAAGAAAGGGTGGAGCTGCTGGCGGGAGATCAGTGCTAATCAAATATGTTTTAACTGTGCGGGATCGTCCCATGCCATCTTCAGACAACAACACTTCTTCACCGGTTTCAACCCTGACCCGCATTGCGTTGCTGCTCATGCTGGCGCTGCCGCTTATCTGCAGTCCTCACTTCGCCGATGCCGCACAGAACGACAACAGTAAACCACGGGTGATTGTCATCGGCGGCGACCGGGATTATCCACCTTACGAATTCATCGATAAAAACAGCCAGCCGAACGGTTACAACGTGGAGCTGACTCGCGCCATCGCCGAGGTCATGGGAATGAAGGTCGAGATTCGCCTCGGCGGGTGGGCCGAGATGCGCTCCGCCCTGCAAAAGGGAACCATCGACGCGCTGGAGGGGATGTCCTGGTCAGAGGAGCGCACCGGGGAAGTGGACTTTTCCATCCCCCACGCCGTTGTCAACCACGCTGTTTTTGCCCGTAAGGATTCTGCCGCAATCGGCTCTCTCGATGACCTGGCGGGACGGACGGTGGCCGTACACCGCTCCGGCATCATGCACGACTACCTGGTCAAGAGCGGTTCAAAAGCACATCTGACGCTGACCGACACCCCGGCGGATGCCATGCGCCTGGTTGCGGCAGGCACGGCCGACTTTGCCGTGGTGGCCATTGTGCCGGGTATGTACCTGATTCGCGAACTGAAGCTCACCAACCTGACGCCGGTTGTACGCAACGTGGCAACCCACCGCTACTGTTTTGCGGTGGACAGGGGAAATGCGGAACTGCTCTCGCGCCTGAACGAAGGGCTGGCGATCCTCAAGAAGACCGGCCAGTATGAAAAAATCTACAACAAGTGGCTGGGAGTGCTGGAACCGCCGCAGGTTGACCTGCTCACCATTGTCAAACACGCCGCAATCGTGATTGTGCCGTTGTTCCTCATGTTGAGCGGCTTCGCCCTCTGGTCGCGCACCCTGCACCGCCAGGTGGCGCTTCGTACCGCCGACCTGACCAGGGAAATAGCCGAACGGCGTCATGCCGAGGAGGAGTTAGTCCGGGGGCAACAGCAACTGGTGCAGGCGGATAAAATGGCGGCGCTGGGGATTCTGGTTTCCGGAGTGGCTCACGAGATCAACAACCCGACCGGCCTGATCCTGCTGGAAGCGCCAACGGTGAAGCGTTTCTTTAAAGATGCGGCAAAAATACTGGAACAGTACTACCGGGACAACGGCGATTTCACCTGCGGCGGACTCCCCTACTCGCGCATGCGGGATGAGATCCCCCGCAGCCTTGACAAACTTCAGGATGCCGGAAAACGGATTAAACGCATCGTGGATGACCTGAAAGATTTTGCCCGGAACGGGGATATAACCTGCTCGGAACTGGTGGAGTTGAACCGCGTTGCCCAGGCGGCTGTCCGCATGGTCGAGCCTACCATCCGCAAGGCGACCACCCGCTTCACCGCTTCCTACGGCGAACAACTGCCGCTGTTCTGCGGCAACGCCCAGCGCATCGAACAGGTGCTGATCAACCTGATTCTGAACGCCTGCCAGGCGCTGCCGGATGCGGAAAGAGCTATTGAACTTACGACTTATTACGACACAGAGCGCAACATGGTCACCTTTCGCCTGCGGGACGAGGGGAGCGGCATTTCATCCGAAAACCTGGCGCGCCTGACTGATCCGTTCTTTACCACCAAGCGGGACAGTGGCGGCACCGGACTTGGGCTATCCGTCTCGGCCGGTATCGTCAAGGAGCACGGCGGAACCCTGAATTTTGAATCAACTTTCGGCCGTGAAACCGTGGTGACACTGACACTGCCGGGTTACATCAAGGAGAACACCCCATGAGCACGACCCTCTACCCCGATTTCGGCATTCTGCTGGTTGACGACGAGCCGGACTGGCTCGGTTCGCTGTCGCTGACCCTGGAGAGCTGCGCCGGAATCAGCAACATCACCACCTGCAACGACAGCCGCCAGGTATCGGATATCCTCGACAAAGGGGGCATCGGCCTGGTGCTGCTGGATCTGACCATGCCGCACCTTTCCGGTGAGGAGCTGCTGGCGCACATCGCCGAGCGCCACCCGGAGATCGTCACCATCGTGGTCAGCGGCCTGAACCAGCTTGAAACGGCGGTGCGCTGCATGCGTAAAGGCGCCTTTGACTATTTTGTAAAGACCGACGACCAGGATCGCATGATCGGTGGCGTTCTCCGGGCGATCCGGATGCAGGAGTTGCAGCGCGACCACCGGGAGATGGCCAGCCGCCTCAACTCACCGGAAGTTCGTCACCCCGAGGCTTTTGCGGCACTCATCACCAACGACCGCGCCATGCAGGCGCTCTTTTCATACGTGGAAGCGGTGGCCAAAAGTCCGCAACCGCTGCTGATCACCGGCGAAAGCGGCGTCGGCAAAGAGTTGATCGCCCGCGCCACCCACGATTTAAGCGGATGCCGGGGCAAACTGGTCACGGTCAACGCGGCGGGTCTGGATGATACCGTCTTTGCCGACACCCTCTTCGGCCATCTGCGCGGCGCCTACACCGGCGCGGATCAGCCCCGCCGCGGCATGATTGAGGAAGCGGCCGACGGCACCCTGTTTCTCGATGAAATCGGCGATTTATCCATGCAGTCACAGGTCAAACTGCTGCGGCTGCTTCAGGAGGGGGAATATTTCCCGCTCGGCAGCGACCTCCCCAAGCGTCTCAAAGCCCGGATCATCGTCGCCACCCATCAGGATCTGGCGGCAAAGGAGGCGGCAGGCACGTTTCGACGTGACCTCTACTACCGGCTGCACACCCACCACGTCAACATCCCGCCGCTGCGCGAGCGGCGCTGCGACATCCCGCTCCTGCTGGATCATTTCCTGGGCGAAGCGGCCCGCACCCTGAACAAGCCCAGTCCAACCCAGCCCAAAGGTCTGCTGCCGCTGCTGTCCGGCTACGGTTTTCCCGGTAATGTCCGCGAGCTGAAAGCCATGATCTTCGATGCCGTCAGCCAGCAACGCGAGCGGTCACTGTCGCTGGAACCGTTCGTTCGGGTCATCGGGCGCTCCCAACCGGAGCATGGTGCAAGCAACCCTCAAACGCTGCGGCACAACCCGTTTGCCGGTTTTGACGAACTGCCAACCTTCAGCGACGCCGCCGCCTTTCTGGTGCTGGAAGCGATGGAGCGGGCTGGAGGCAACCAGACCACGGCAGCCCGCCTGCTGGGGATTTCCCAACCTGCGCTTTCCAAGCGGTTAAAGATGATCAAGGGATAGCAGCGGGGGAAGGAGCTTACTGAGTTGCAACAGGTGAGCGGGTCAATCTCGTAAATTTTCTGAATCAGCCTGGCCCAGTTGGCACAGCACTTCTTGCGGTAGGGGGTGTCTGCTTCCTGTTCCGGGATTACCGGTATTTCCGTGTCACCCAACCCCAGCTTCCGGCGCTTGCCGAGTGAGGCGTTGCTGTAGTAGCGCACCATCGCACTCAACCGGACGAACTAAAAAGCTTCACGCCGCCTAAACCTACCTCCAGCGACAGACACCATGAACAAAGCAACACCGAGAAAAATGAATTTCCAACCATAAAGTTGACCCGCCAAAAAGACGGCGGATCAACTTTATACCATTATCGCAACATCCCATATTTGGTTCATGAGAAAGCCCCCTTTTTATCCTTGCTCCTTCTTCAACAAATACCGTCGCAGCCAATCAAGTGCAGTCCATGCCGTCATGGTACGAACATCATCCCGATTGCCGTTGAATTGAAAACGCTTCGTCCAGCATCCGTCCGCTGCCGCGAGTGAGATGAATACGGTGCCAACCGGTTTGTCCTCACTGCCACCTTCCGGTCCGGCAATACCGGTGACCGCCAGCCCCAGATCACTGCCGGAAACAAGCCGCACCCCCTTGGCCATTGCCGAAGCACACTCCGAACTAACGGCACCCGAGTTGGTAAGCAATTCCGGCGGAACATCGAGTAAACGCGTTTTTGCATCATTCGAATATGTCACAAGGCTTTCACGGAGATATCCGGAGCTGCCCGGTATATCGGTGATTCGCTTCGAGATCAGGCCACCGCTGCACGACTCCGCCAAAGAAAGCGTCAGGCAGCGATCCCGGAACAACTCCGCCACAGTCTCATCCATACTGATATCGCCGGAAGAGAAGCAGTATTCCTTCAAGCGATCCCGAATGATGCGGGTCGCCGGGACAAGAAGGTCAGTGGCCATATCATCATTGTCCGCTTCAGTTCGCACTGTCACCTTCATCCATGGAAACGTGACACAGATGCCAAGTGCGAGCCCCTGCTCCGGCTTGGCAATTCCTGCCAGCAGTTCATCAACTTCCGCCTCACAGGGACCGAACAGGTTCAGACTGACGGTACGGATAACGCGCTTGCGGGGCACCCGTTCCAGAATAAAGGGAATAACCGTGTCACGCAGCATAAGGATCATCTCTGAGGGGACACCCGGCATAAAAAACATGAAACAGCCATTATGCATCAGATGAAAACCGCACGCGGTGCCGGTAGGATTTGGAATAAGCGCAGATTTAGTCGGAATCATGGCCTGCTTGTCACTTAACGGACAAACGATCAGATTTTCCAGTTTGCCGGACATCATACGGACATGATTGCGGGCCTCTTCATGAATAACCAGACGCCGACCGGTAGCCCGCGCAGCTGCCCGCGACGTGACATCATCCGCAGTCGGTCCGAGTCCTCCGGTAACGATGATCGCATCACTGACCCGCCCAAGGTCATTCAGTGCCCCCATAATATCCGGTTCGTTATCTCCGACAGTCACGTGCCGCTGAATTCGCAAACCTTCCGCAAGCAGACTGGCAGCAATCGTGCCGGCATTCGTATCGGTCAACTGGCCACATATGAGTTCATCGCCGATGCTCAACGTTGAAATTTTCATATTCCAGACGCTCCTGTGCACTGCAATCGCTCAAAAACTTCTCGACAGGGAATCCCCTTTTCGCGGGCAATCCGGCGACAATCCTCGTATTCAGGCGAGATGCGCAACGATTCACCACTGCCGTCAATTACTTCTTTAAAACGTACCACCCCAAACGCAGTCTGCTGCTCGACTATTCGCCGCTGCAGAATAATACGATCCGCCCGGTAATAGCGCAGACCAATAGCAGACGTTTCGGCCAGCAGTATCTGAGCAAGCGGTTCAAGCTGCCCCGGTCGGCAGAGAAAAGAGACGATAACGCCGGGACGGTTTTTCTTCATATGGATCGGCGTAAAAAACACATCCAGTGCCCCTTCTTCAAAGAGCCGCTCCATGGCATAACCAAGGATCTCCGGCGTGGAATCGTCAATGTTAGCCTCTACAACCATCACTTCATCGACATGATCAGCCTTTTCACCCCGCTTCCCCAGAAAGGCGCGCAGGATATTAGGGCAATCCGCAAAATCTTTCCCTCCGGCACCATGGCCTGTCTTCTCCAGCACCATGGTCGGCTGAGCACCGAATCCACTGGCCAAAGCAACCAGAATGGCAGCTCCGGTCGGCGTCACCCGTTCGCCCGCCCCGCACTCGCCATGCAACGGCAGTCCTTTCAAAAGCTCCGCCGTTGCAGGTGCCGGGACCGCAAGGCGACCGTGAGCCGTCTCGACAAATCCGCTCCCCAGCGGCAACGCCGAGGCGAAGATCTGCTCCACATGGAGATAGTCAAGACAGATGGCTGTCCCGACGATATCGATAATAGAGTCAATTGCGCCTACTTCATGAAAATGAACCTGCTCAATTTCCACCCCATGCACTTTCGCCTCGGCCTCAGCAAGGCAGCGAAAGATCGATCGCGATTTTTCCCTGACCGTATCGGATAAGCCGCTTCCAGCAATCATGGCGTCAATCCCGGCATAGTGCCGGTGGGTATGGTGGTCGTGCACCGTCACATCAAATTTCAGTGCCGGCATATGCCGGCGTTCGGTGCGCCTGATTGCAAGTTCGTAAGAGTCTGACGGCAGCTCAAGTTTGTGCAGTTCGCCACGCAGGTGTTCCAGCGGCACCCCCAGATCAAGCAGCGCTCCCACGGTCATATCTCCAGATACACCGGCATAGCAGTCAAAATAGAGTACGTTCATGTCACATCCGATTTATTAAGCTTGCCGCGCAGGCGGCACCGAAACCGTTATCGATATTGACGACCGTTACGCCTGAAGCGCAGGAATTAAGCATTCCCAGCAGTGCTGCGATCCCCCCGAAGGACGCACCATAGCCAACCGAGGTCGGCACGGCAATAACCGGCTTATCCACCAACCCTCCAACGACGGATGGAAGCGCCCCTTCCATGCCAGCCACCACGATAATAACCGCTGCGGAGTTTAATTGTTCCCTCCGCGCCAGCAACCGGTGAATACCAGCCACACCGACATCATATATCTGCTCGACCTGATTACCGAGAAAACGGGCAGTGACAAGCGCCTCGGCCGCAACCGGGATGTCGGATGTACCGGCTGAAATAACCAGAATTGTCCCCCGACCCCGCAACTCCGGCGGTTTATGTTCAAGAGTCAGACAGCGCGCTTCGTCATGATAGTTCGCCGCGGGAAATACATTCGCAACCTGCCCGGCTTTTTCGGGAGTCAGACGTGTCACGAGGACATTACTCCCCCTGTCCGACATGGCGGTAGTGATCGCCACAATCTGCTCCGCCGTTTTACCTTCGCCGAAGAGCATTTCCGGCATTCCCTGACGCAAGTGACGGTGATGATCGACCTGGGCGCAACCGATATCCTCGAACGGAAGCTGCCGCAACTGCTGCAGGGCATCCTCTACAGAAAGCCCCCCCTCCCGGACGGAATTAAGCATTATTGTGAGATCGTTTTTATTCATGAAGTGTCCCTGGTACATCAAGTATGTTCGTGCCGTTATACCATGCCCCTGTCAGTTTTCCATGTAAAAACCTTTGTACGCAGTGATATAACACCATCAAAAAAAAGTTCACCAGTGGCTTTTTTCTGACAGTTATGCTACAAGTTCACGAATACTTTGAATTATGCGAGGTCAAAAAATGGGTAAAACAACTGCAGAAAAAATATTTGATGCTCACCTGGTCAACGAACCTTTTCCCGGCACTAAAGTTCTGCGTCTGGATGCGGTACTCTGCCATGAGATCACTACGCCGATTGCCATAGACGACCTGATCCGGCGCGGCAAGGATCGCGTTTTTGATCCGACAAAGATCAAGGCGGTCATCGACCATGTCACTCCGAGTAAAGATACAAAAACCGCCACCCAGGCAAAGATTCTGCGTGACTGGGCCCGTCGCCACAATATCAAGGATTTCTTTGATGTCGGTGCTAACGGTGTCTGCCATGCGCTCTTCCCCGAACGCGGCTTTATCCGTCCCGGCTACACGGTCATCATGGGCGACTCCCACACCTGCACCCACGGTGCTTTTGGCGCCTTTGCCGCCGGTATCGGCACCACCGATCTGGAAGTCGGCATACTGAAGGGTGTCTGCGCTTTCCGCCAGCCTAAAACGATTAAATTCAGTGTTAATGGCACCCTGCCGAAAGGGGTCTACGCCAAGGATGTTATTCTGCATATCATCGGAAAAATCGGCGTCAACGGCGCTACCGACCGGGTGATGGAATTCCACGGGGCAGTCGTAGACAACATGACGATGGAATCACGTATGACCTTGTGCAATATGGCCATTGAAGCTGGCGGCACATCGGGCATCTGCCAACCGGATATGACGACCGTTGAGTACCTGTGGCCGTTTATTCAGGGTGATTTTGCCAGTAAAGAAGCGGCACTGGCTGATTATTCGCAGTGGCGGGCCGATGCAGACGCCGATTATGACCAGATTATTGAGATTGACGTTGCCGCACTGGAGCCGACAATTACTTTCGGCTACAAACCGGATCAGGTGAAACCCGTATCCGAACTGGCAGGAACGAAACTTGATCAGATTTATATCGGCTCCTGTACCAACGGACGCCTTGAAGATCTGCGTATCGCGGCACAGATTCTGAAGGGGCACAAACTGGCCCCGAATGTACGCGGTATTCTTTCGCCGGCTACCCCGAAAATTCAACAGGAAGCCATGCATGAAGGACTGATCGACATCTTCATGGAAGCGGGGTTCTGCGTTACCAACCCGACCTGCGGTGCCTGCCTGGGCATGAGTAACGGCGTACTGGCCGATGGCGAAGTCTGCGCATCGACCACCAACCGTAACTTCATGGGACGTATGGGCAAAGGAGGCATGGTTCATCTGATGTCACCGGCCACGGCAGCGGCCAGCGCAATTGAAGGTATGATTGCTGATCCGAGGAAGTATCTATAATCAACGTATTTTTCAAGGAGATACCTATATGAAAACATTCGGAGGCCCTGTCCTCTTTCTTGACCGCAGCGACATCAACACCGACGAGATTATCCCGGCCAAGTACCTGACTGAGATCACCAAGGAAGATCTCAAGCCATACATACTTGAAGACCTGAAACTACCCGGATTCGACCCGAAAGGGCCGAAAACAATGAACGCCCGCGTAGTCGTCTCCCGCGCCAATTTCGGCTGCGGTTCATCCCGCGAGCATGCCCCCTGGGTATTTGAAGTCAACGGTATAACCGCCGTAATTGCCGAATCGTTTGCCCGCATCTTCCGCCAGAACATGTTCAACTGTGGCATGGCAGCCATCGAACTGCCACAAGAGGATCTGGACCAAATATTCTCCCATGCTGGCGACGAAGACGCCACGATGAGCATCGACATTGAAGCGGGAACAATGACCATGAGCGGCGGCGGAAAGCAAAAAAATTTCAACTTCGAGATTTCCCCTTTCGACAAGGCCCTGGTGCTTGCCGGCGGGTGGGTGGATTACGCAGATCAGAAATACTGATATTCTTCACGGCACGATAACAAAAAAGCCCCTTTTCAGGGGCTTTTTTGTTATTCAAAAACGTTTACTCAACCCGAGATGAAAACTTACATCCGGTGCAGAAGCATCCAGCAGGTTCTCCGCGACACCAATATCCAGCAGGTATTCATCGGGAAACATGAGCGACCCGCCAAAAACAATCATAAATGGTTTTTTATATATTTCATCCATCGTGCTGCCGCGATACAGCGAGGTAGTGCCGTCAAGCTGGACCTTGAATGATATCCATGAGGCTGGTCCCCAGCCAAAACCAAGTGTACCGAAACCTGCAAGTTGATTATGCTGATCACGCAGCACATCACTTTTAGACATTGCAAGACCGCCAGCAGAACCAAACACCCCTAACGAACCCCATTCACTATATGTATTTGTACTACCACAGAGCTGGAGCATGACATCGGTGCTGCCGCTCCCAAGTAAAGACGAGCTGTCACCGGTGGGGAGTTTAATTGATCCTTTGAGCGCCAGCCGATCGTGCCGATCCGTTCCGCTGATATCGTACAGCCGGTATCCTCCGGTGAAAGATATATCGCCAATACCCGAAGCAGTATGGTCCATCCGCAACTTTTGTACGTTATCCTTGCTGTAACTGTAATTCACACGGTTGTTGAAAGCACGGTCCCGGCCACCCTGGGGTAAACCGAATGTGTTATGCCAGTCGATGATAAAGTTATCGAGAAAACCGCCCCCCTGAATCAGATAGGGGACATCAATCCCGGCTTCCCAACGCGGCGCAAGACCATAACGCGTCGTAACGGCAAGCCGATAGGTCTCGCCATCGAGTGTAATTTTTTCATGCAGACTGCTATGAGTGGTGTAGTTACTGGTATAGTCATGGTTAAAGCCGACGCGGATTTTTCCGGGAGGAGTGATATCAGAAACGGTATCGTGGGGAATGCCATAGATTTGAACCAGCGGGCTTTGATTGAACGTACGGAAAGGGGTTATCTCCATGCCAGCGGCAGAAGCAACTCCAGCCGAACCGTACATGGAGAGCAGTAGCACTGACAACGTCAATCTATTTATACGTATCGGACTCATCATCACGCGTCACACAAGATCACCGCGGTAACAATCGATCAGAGACGTCAAAGACGCCAGAGCTTCCGTTATAATGAGGCTTTCAACAGCATTTGCCGCCATTTGCGTTTCAATGTCGCTGACAGCTTCAACAGCCTGTTTTGCGAGGGCAATATGATGCGATGCTTCATTTTTAAGCTCTTTAGTGCGTTCATTATCTTCCATTACGCTCTTGAGATACAGTCGATTACCTTTAGCCTGTTCCTGCGCTGATGAATTTATCCGATGGGCAAGCTCACGCATTTGTTCCAGGTTTTTAACGATCAGATTGCTGCCCTGCTGCTGATGTTCGGTCGCAAGTGTAACGTGATGCACTCGCTCGAGATTCTTTTCTGCTTCCTCTGTAATTCGTTGAATATTGGCTGACTGTTCGGTTGTTTCCACGGCAATATTAGATACTATTTTAAAAGCATCCTCCGCACTTTTATCTATCATTACGAGTGCTTCATTGGCCATACCGGAAATTTTTACTCCCTCTTTTACCCTGTCTTTACCCTGGGTAACCGAACGCTGGACACACGAGGTTTCTTTCTGAATATTCCGCACCAACTCCTCAATCTCCTTTGTAGAAGCGGACGTACGCCGGGCAAGGGAACGGACTTCTTCCGCAACAACGGCAAAAGCCAACCCCCGTGACCCGGCCTGAGCGGCAATAATCGATGCATTAAGAGACAGCAGATTTGTCTGTTCGACGACTTCCTGAATAACACTAAGAAAGTCACCAACCCGGGCCGAGTGGTGCGATAAGCGGTTGATAGATTCAAACGACTCATCGTTGCTTTTGGCAATTTCCTGCATCGCCTTCATTGTTGCGGCCATACTGCGCAGTCCGTGCTGCGCCTGAGTTCGTACACTTTCGGAGGCTGAGGCACTCCGTTCCGAATTATCACGCACGGTGCTTTGCGACCTGCTGATCGTGTTGATAGATGAAACCGTCTGCTCTGTAGATGTTGACAACGCCCGAATATTTTCAGCGGTTTCACGGGTTGCACGTGCCATTTCTTCAATAGAACTGGATGTTTCAAGTACAAAATTTGAATACTGATTGATGTTTTCAGCAATAGCATCAGTCGTGGCGCTCATCTGTGTCGAAATTGACGCCCGTTCTTCTGTGCGGCCGGAGAGCTCATCAATCTCAACAATAACCTGGGAAAAACCACTGTTAAGCCGTTCCATTGCCGCAACAGCATCCCGAACCCGGGCCGTTTCCTTTTCATCACCCGTTGACCAGGTGTGTATCGTTAATTTGAGCTGTTCCTGTGCCGAAAATATCTGTTCCAACAGCCCGTTGCGCTCATTCTGCCGGGATTCAAAAGAGCGGGCAGCCAGATCACGAAGCAAAAAAAGCGCTTTGAGATCATCTGACTGCGCCCGAACGGCTGAAAGTTCCATTCCAGGAACCAGGAGAGAGACACACAGAAGCTGATCATGACGAATTGCTGATATGATCCGATGAAAGATCCCGGCACACAGCAGTGAACAGAAAAGTGCCGTAGCAATCACTGCCGCCACAACGGAAGTCGAACTGCCAAGCGCAATCGCGATACCACTAATTAATCCGGAGGCGATTAATGACAAAATAACCATTCTGACCCGAACTGCTGCAACGCTGCTATTTAGCTTTTGAGACATACACCACCCGTGACAATGTAATCTGGAACGTACTTGTACCATGCGACAAAAAGAGTGTCAATGAATCGCGATGCGGCTATACAGACATAACTATTTGTTTTTGCATACATTAAGCACAGCGTTCACATTCGGGCATTCAAAACAGATGACCTGTGTTGCGTATCGCCACGCTTGATTTTTTTGTGTGTCAATGAGATAGTGCCGCGACAATACACACACGCTGCAGAGGAGGCACAATGTTTGGTTTCGGTATGCCGGAAATGATTATCATACTGGTCATAGTTCTGGTCGTTTTCGGGGCGGGAAAGCTGCCGGAAATCGGCGGGGCACTTGGTAAAAGTATCCGCAATTTTAAAAAGGCGTCCGAGGGAAAAGATGAAATAGAAATCAAACCGAAGAGCGAGGACAGCGATAAAAAAGCCTGAATGTTTCTTTGGTCATCTCAATCATATAAAAACGGGGAAGGCACACATGGCCTTCCCCGTTTTTATATCCGGAATACGACATACTGACAACAGTCATCAAGAATTCAGATACTCGCCAATTTTCTCAGCCAGCGTGCTGTAAATCCGGCGACACTCACTCTCGTCCTTCTCCAGCAACGTCACCCGGAACCCCTGCAACGGTGTAGAAAACGAAGAGAGCGGTACGGTACAGATACCGGTTGTTGCCAGGATCTGATAGACAAACCGCTTATCGGGAGAAACCCCCGGCTGATTGATCAGCCCCTCAACAAGCTCCCTCACCTCTGAATTCGCGATTGGGATTGACTGGCGGTTATTCAGCAAACCATCCTTGAATGCCACGGCCATGTAAAAAGCGCCATTAGTACGATTCACCTGCAGCGCGGGGACCTGACTGAGGCAATCGAAGGTGATATTGCTCATCCGCTCGTAGCTGGCAATGCGCTGCGCAAGATAGGCGGAATACTCCGGGTGACGAACAATCTCAGGGATGACCATCTGAGGCAAAGTCGTAGAGCAGACTTCATTCATCTTACCGGTAAGGATCAGGTTGATATATTTCCGGAAGCGCTCGTCTTTCTGACCGTTATAGACTTCAATCCAACCGCAGCGGGATCCCGGCCAGGGAAATTCTTTAGAGATCCCCTTCAACGAGATTGCAGGAACATCCCCGATTACGTCACTGATCGGCACCGTACTCTCACCGTTATACACGATGTTGATGTACACCTCATCAGCAATAATAAACAGGTCGTTTTCACGGGCTACCGCAACGATCTCCTGCAGCAGCTCCCTGGTGTACACCATGCCGGTCGGATTATCCGGATTGATCAGCATGATGGCGCAGATATTCGGGTTGTAGCGTACATGGTTACGAAGATCTTCCATATCCGGATACCAGTTATTGTCCGGCTTGAGACAAAACAGCGAGGGAGCGGAGTGGGCATGGCCGATCTCACCAAGTGTATGGGTGGTGTAAGATGGCGACGGCATGAGAACCCGTGCCTCCGGACGCAGGCAGCCGTATATTTTGGCAATGGCGTCTCCGAGACCGTTAAAGAAGATGATGTCATCCGGAGTAATCTGGGCACCACCGCGACCGTTGGTAGTTTCACAGATAAATTCCCGAGTCTCAAGCACACCACGGGTATGGCAATACCCCCAGGTACGGTTATCCATAGCTGCTGTGGCGACGATTTCCTTCATCCACACCGGAATGACTTCACCCTTAACAATCGGGTCGCCAATATTTTCCCAGTTGATTTTAACGCCACATTTTTGAAGTTTTTCTGCCACATTGACGATATTTCTTATTTCATACGTCAGCTCACCGGTTCCAGGTGGTACCAGTTCAATTCTCATATAAGCACCTCACAAAGACAAATAATATAAAATGTACAGACCGGATATGGCATAATTCTACAGTTTTCCGGTACCGACCGTCAGGCGGCCATCATCATCACGCCAGCGTACCCACCCGATCTGTGCCTGATCAAGCAGCACCATAATCCAGGCATTCTCAATCTTCAAAACTCTGAACACCTGCTTTGGAGTCAGGGTAGCAAGCAGTTTTCCGCCGGGCAGGTGCTGTAGCTGATAATACTGCTGCTGAAGACCAGGAAGCATGCGGCAGTTCTGCAGCTTGAAGAACTGTTCCCATGACTTGAAACGTCCTTTGTTCTGCGGATTAATCCAGGCTTCCCGACCGGCGTCATCATAATAAACCCGTAACCAGTCACCTTTACGCGCAGAAACGACCAGCGGAGAAACACCTTCCGACGGACCAAAAATCCACTCGTTCCCGGACGATCTGGATCCGTCCATCATACCAATCCGCAAAAGCCCCGGCTCTTCGTACATCGGCACAAGCAGCTCCTGATTACGAGCACTATCTGACGGCGAAAAAACAACCAGCCCAATCCCTGTATACGGTCGCATTCGAGGAGGAGCCGCACCAAGTCCAACGGGACCGGCTACGACCGTACTTAAAACGAACAGAAAGATGAGAAGTCGGCGACCGTACACATCAATTAAACAGACTAGTCAGATAAAGGAGGAACGTTTGAGCTTGAGGATCAGTATCTTCAGGGGCCCATATGAGTTTTTCGTTTTCATGCAGTTGTCGGTAAGGGCCTGCTTTTACTTCATAGAACACAGTGCCGGACTCCAGGCTGACAGCCGTATGATACACACCGTGCGGAATATCAACAGCCAGAGTTCCTCTGGCCCGGGACATCACCACCGTCTCGACGACCCTGCCATCATCAGCAAACGTAACAACTCCCAGGGTACCGCTCATCAGAATGAATGCTTCATCTTTTTCCGGATCAAGGTGGCGATGCGGCCTAATGTATGAGCCAGGCTCTATGGCATTAAGGAGACGATGGCAACGGGATTCATCAGAGGGATGAAGGTTGTGGTTTTTGCGCAACCTCGTGTTATGCATGGCTTCAGCAGAGACCTGCTCCACCAGTTCACGGGTTATAACCTTCACCTAGCGATCTACCAAAGCGATCATATTACCGTCAAAATCCTGTACAACCGCCATTTTTCCCCATGGACTTGATTCAAGCGGTTCAACAAAATGTGCGCCGCCATTTTTAAGAGTTTCGCAGACTTCAGCAATATTTTCGACCCGCAAGGTCATGCCGGTGTGCCTTCCTACCAGACTGCGAGCATCGTCATGCAACGCCAACGAGACCCCCAGAGTAGTAACGGCCCCGGGAAAGAACTCGATGAGCATTTCACTCTGTCCGGCTACCGGCAGTCCGAGAAGGTCAACATAGAAGGATTTCGCCCTCGCAAGATCGGTGACAAAAACAACAAGGTTTTTAAGTGTAATGGACATGCAGGCCTCGAGGTTATTTCTGCGACAAACGATGCACACACTCCACCATGAACTTGGCATTCTCCGGTGGAACCGTCGGAAGGATGCCATGGCCGAGATTAAAAATGTGTCCAGGGCGATTAGCGTTCTCATCAAGAACCCGCTTTACTTCGCGCTCGATAATTTCCTTAGTCGCATACAGCACCGTCGGGTCAAGGTTACCCTGTACTGCCATCTGCGGACCGATAAGATCTCGTGCCGCTCCCAGATTCACGTGCCAATCGAGCCCCATGACGTCGCCGCCGGCTTTCATAACAGTATCCAGCATGGCTCCGGAGCCTTTAACAAAATGAATAACCGGTGTTTCCATACGATTCAGCCCGTTGATCAATCTAACGGTATACGGCAGAACGTAGCGTTCATAGTCAGCTGGCGACAATATACCACCCCAGGTATCAAATATCTGAATACACTGCGCACCGGCAGTAATTTGAGCGTTCAGATACTCCATACTCATGGTGGTGATCTTATCCATCAACGCGGCATAGACATCCGGTGCGGCATACATCATTCGTTTGATCTGGGCAAAATCCTTCGATCCTTTGCCTTCGACCATATAGCAGGCCAGTGTAAACGGTGCACCGCCAAAACCGATCAGCGGCACTTTTCCAGCCAATTCACGACGCAGTATTTTAATTGTTTCAAGCACGTAGGGAACATCCTGCTCCATCTGCGGAATGCGAAGTTTCTCGACATCAGCCATGCAACGGATTGGACTTTCGAATACCGGTCCCGGAACAAAATCCAGTTTCATTCCCATCGGCTCAACAGGAGTGAGGATATCAGAAAACATGATCGCAGCATCCACACCAAGGTAATCAACCGGCTGAATAGTAACTTCGGCTGCCAGCTCAGGTGTTTTGCACAGTTCTAAAAATGTACACTTAGAACGAACGGCCATATACTCGGGCAAATAGCGGCCAGCCTGACGCATAAGCCACACGGGAGTCCGGTCTACTGGCTTGCCCCAACAGGCATCAAGAAATCTCATATTCATTGCATTTCTCCTCGATAACGCACAAAGGCGTAGGAATTGGCACAAATAAAAGACGCATTCTAATTTTAAACAGCGTAATAAGTCAAATTATTTGAGTATCTGTCGATTCAACCAAAAACTTTCTTTTTCCGTACACAACCCTGTCTCCCGGATACAATTTACGTCCACGGCGAAACTCCACCTCACCATTTACCGAGATATACCCCTCTGCAATCATGGCTTTTGCCTCACCACCGGAAGAAACCGCATTTTCCGCTTTGAGAAGACTGTCCAACTTTATGAATGATGTTGTTATTTGCATAGCCAATCAGTTCTCCTCTGTTTAACCGTCACGTGCAGATTTAAGTTTAACTCGCCATTACATCGTTCTCTGCCCAGGCTAATTGCTTGAAGTTCTTTTAGGTGCCTCGTATGTGGCACCGAGGAGCATACCTTTTACTCGAGTGTTTTGACATCAACTACAAAATATTCTGTCTCCCCCAAACATTTAGTCGGAATACCTATGTGTTGTTCATAATGGATTGAAGTCTTCTTTCCCAACGTTGAATTGATCTTGGCTATCATTGATTTATCTCGCACAGAAAACAGGAACTTTTCTGGCAATGCTCCTGGTACGGGTAGCATTTGCAGTTCACCTTCATAGGTTTTACATAGCCAACCCTTCTCTGATACCTTTTGAACGTAACCTATTCTCTCACCTTTGGAATAGCTCCAGTTGAGTACAACGGTTAAATATCCAGCACATAGAACCACTACTGCTATAACCAGCAACATACTTATTTTGATAGCTTTTTTCTTAATATCATCAAAATCCATTGCGACTCCTTTGCAGATCCCTTCAAAAAGCATCAGTAACTGCGACATATGAGAAAGCCTATTCACAGATTGCCTCCTACGCTCATAAGGCTCAGGAGTAAGCCCTCATTTACTTCTTCTTCGCCACCTCGGCAAGTAAATCTGCCTCATATTTATCATAACGCTCAATTGCAGCAGCCTTTTTGGTATCGCTATGACCTGAATGTTTATTATCCTGCTGATCAAACGCATATAGCATATCAGCCTTTAATGCTTCTTCTCCGTGGACTCTGTCATCAAGTCGATGTACGGATTTTGTATTTTTTCTCCTATCAGCCGCATAAGCAATGCTGCCAACGATCAGTACAGCCATACCGACGGAGAGTGCTGGTAATAATTTTTTCTTCATAAGGTCCCTCAAATAGTTAGTAATACGTTCAGAAGAGCGTAAACACAGAGTCATGTTTCTATCCGGTCATTCTCTGCTTCTCGTACCAACTTTGCAACATTGAAGAAGATAGTACCAAGCATCAGATCAGACATTGCGCTCACGAGCACTCCAAAGTCTGCATATTCCTACAAGACTTTGTCAATCCTTAGAAAGACCGTATTGTTAACCTTTTCCGTAGATATCAGCAGTTGAATATCCTGGTTATTATCCGTCGTACCATGAGACAACCCTGCCGGTATTTTTAAGTGACTCTTGCCAGTTTGTAGCGTGCTCATCACCGTGTTCCTTATCGTGCAGCCATCGCAATGAAGCGTCTTACCACAGCCTTCAGGTAATTTTGCAAAAACACATTCAAATACATTACCACCCTGAAATCCTGCAATATCTGGAAGTTCTTTTTGCAGAAACTCTCTTGCAAGTCTGTTGGCACTACTTATATTTCCGAGTGGATCAATGACGACAACCGGAGCGGCAAGACCATCAAGAAAGTCCATCATAGCCTGTCTATGTGGCCATAAGAGAAGACTTGCACATTCATCACAAATACCATGAGTAATAATATGCGCTGATTTCATCTCTAAAGAATCATCTCTGATAACTCCGCTGCATTTTGAGCATATCAACTTCATTGATTACATCTCCATTTTCTATTGAGAGCGCGTCATCAGTACGAACGTCATGGAGCTAGCTGCATACTTAGCCTCTCCAAGGCGGCTCTTATTTTTAATTCCAGAAATCCACTGCAGACCCCCTTCTCTATACTATCAAGTTCTGACTGATGTATCATGGCACTCACCACATGACTTTTTGATGCTATCTCAAGTCGGTAGTCAACACAAGCTACAGCTAACCCACCCGAAAGAGATACCTTAGTCAGCTTTATCCCCATTTGTGATGCAAGATCAGAGACATAATCTTTAATCATCTGTTACTACTCCTCGTGGATTTGTATCATTGCAAATAACAGAATGCCTGCTGTACTTTGTATTCCAGCCCGACGGCCATAACGTTTGCATTCTGCAACTCTTTTATCTTAAGTGATTGCTCTATTCAGCAGTGGGAAAGTAGTACTTGAGGTCAGTAGGTATATCAGCTCGATAGCAATAGATGCTATTACCAACATATATCTGTGATAAATATGAAGAAAGCCTACTACCAAGAGGTCTCATAAAAGGTCTCACTTAGTAGCAGGCTTATTTTATCTAGCTATTTAAGCCTAGTTATAATCATGGCGGAAGAGGTGAGATTCGAACTCACGGAGCTGTTACACTCGGCGGTTTTCAAGACCGCTGCCTTAAACCACTCGGCCACCCTTCCGTTGTCATGTACTTTGACCTTATAGCACACCTTTTTCTTATTTTCAAATAGTAAGCGTCATCAGGAGCATGTTGCAGTGATATTTATTGCTGATTTACATCCAGTTTTTTTTCACTTCTTATTTTTTGCAGGGAATCTTCGACCGTTTTTTTCCACAAACCATCTTTGATAAGTGCTCGTAAATCTTCAAGAGTGAGACGTTCCGTCAGGTGAATAATTTTACTGTTATAGAAATCTCTGTCCTGAAACTTACGGCGCAACTCCTCGAGATCCTTACCAAAATAACAAGAGCTATTTTTACCTTTCTTGAACCTCGTACTGAACAGCAGGTTCAAGTCGAGAAAAAACTTGCTGTTTTCTTCCAGAAAGGGACTCTTTTGAAGTCGTGCCAGGTTATCTCCATTGAGTACCATCCCGAGCTGTCGGGAGAGGTCGCCAACTACGTCATACAATTCTTCAATATAGATCTGCTGTTTTTCGTAATGCCGCTGATACCAGTCAAGCTTATCCTGTTGCTGTTTTATTCTGACTTCTGCCTCTTCCAGTAGTAACGCATTTTTTTTGCCAAACATAATCCCCCCACAGCACAACTATCGAGCAATCCGCTCCAAACCGCCCATATATGGTTGCAAAACCGGCGGGACAAGCACTGAACCATCCTCCTGCTGATAGTTTTCCAAAATTGCTACCAATGTTCGCCCAACGGCCAATCCGGATCCGTTCAAAGTATGAACAAACTCGGGTTTGCCTTTTTCGTCCTCGCGAAAACGAATCGATGCACGCCGTGCCTGAAAATCCCCGAACGTACTGCATGAAGATATTTCACGATAACAGCTCTGCCCCGGCAGCCAGACATCGATATCATAAGTTTTGGCCGAAGAAAAACCGATATCGCCACTACAGAGAGCCATCACACGATAGGGAAGCTCCAACAGCTGCAGCACCCTTTCGGCGTGGCCGGTCAGTGCCTCCAGTTCGGCGTCTGATTCTGACGGATGAACAAACTTTACCAGCTCAACTTTGTTAAATTGATGCTGCCGAATCAGGCCTCTGGTGTCTTTGCCGTATGATCCCGCTTCACGCCGAAAGCAGGGAGTGTAGGCACAATAGCTGATTGGCAGATCACTTTTTCTCAGGATTTCGCCACGATGAATGTTCGTTACCGGAACCTCGGCAGTTGGAATCAGAAAGAAATCGGGATCGACAAGTTTAAAAAGGTCTTCTTCAAATTTAGGCAGTTGCCCGGTGCCTTGCATTGAGTCGCGATTTACCATGAAAGGCGGCAGCACCTCCTGGTACCCATGTGTATCGGTATGCAGATCGAGCATCAGATTAATCAGAGCCCGTTCCATACGGGCACCGGCACCACGATAAAGGGTGAAGCGGGCACCGGTAATCTTGGCTCCGCGCTCAAAATCGAGAATACCAAGTTCTTCACCCAGATCCCAGTGTGGTTTTGCCGCAAAGGGCAGCTGATGGGGCTCTCCCCAGGATCTAACCAACACGTTGTCGCTTTCGGACCGGCCAACGGGGGTTGTGGCATGCGGCAGGTTCGGCACTGTCAACAGAAAAGAATGCAGTTGATCATCAACCTGACCGAGCTCTTCGTCCAACACTTTAATCTTGTTAGATACTTCACGCATCTCCAGGATTTTATCCTGGACCTGGCTCTTATCCTTGGTACGACCGATCACATCGGAGACCGAATTGCGTAGCGCCTTGAGCGTCTCCCCCTCTTTAAGCAGCGTACGACGCCGTTCATCCAGTTCACGAAAGCCGTCCAGATAGGATTCTCCGCCGCGAGTCCGAAGACGCTGCTCGGTCTCATCAGGATTTTCACGTATGTATTTCATGTCAAGCATCGGGAAACACCTTTATTTTTCGGTAGTAAGCGTGTATTTATTAGCACTTGCGTCGTTATACGTCAATGCAAAAGAGCTTTATGAAATCAATCGTTGCCCACATACTTATCGCCGTCACCCTGCTATCTCAGCCGCCGAAACTGCATGCCGAAGAGCTTGTCATCACTGCCGTGGGTGACATCATGCTAGCAGGCAAATGGGCACAGCTACTGAAACAAAAAGGGTATGAATACCCGTTTCAGAATGTCAGGAAGACGGTGGCGGCCGGCGATATCAATCTTGCCAACCTGGAATCCCCTCTGGCCGAAAGCGGGCAGGAGTATTCAGCGAAAACATTTCGCTTCCGCGCAGACCCACAGGTCGCAAAAGCCATCCGTGCTGCCGGCTTTAATCTGGTAACACTCGCAAACAACCATAGCATGGATTTTGGAGCGGCTGCGCTGACTGAGACGCTGCACCATCTGAACAGCAACGGCATAGCCTGGATCGGCGCCGGCGAAAACCTTTCTGAAGCCCGCAAGATGGCACTTTATACGATCAAAGGTAAAAAAATTGCCTTCCTTGGATACTCATTGACCCAACCAATCGAGTTTTTTGCCGGCACGGATCGTCCCGGAACCGCCCCCGGTTATGAAAAACTGGTGACAGCAGATATTGCCAGCGCCCGCAGTCAGGCTGACTATGTCGTCGTTTCATTTCACTGGGGAAAAGAGGCCTGTAGCACGGTACAATCATACCAACGCACTGCCGCACATAAGGCAATCGAAGCCGGAGCGGACGTGATTATCGGTCACCACCCGCATGTTCTGCAGGGGATTGAGCGGTATAAAAACGGAATAATTTTTTACAGCCTGGGCAATTTCACCTTCGCCAGTAAAAGCACAATCGCAGACGTCAGTGCCATGATACGCATCCACTTTAATGAAAACAGTCGGGAAGCGGAGATACTGCCGCTCGATGTTCTGTACCGCCGGGTTGGCTTCCAACCACGCCTCCTGACTGGCCAGAGAAGTGCGGCGGTTATTGACACCTTGAACAACCTGTCAAAACCCTTCAAGACAGAAATCCAGACCA
This sequence comes from Geobacteraceae bacterium, assembly GCA_043743795.1. Taxonomy (GTDB): domain Bacteria; phylum Desulfobacterota; class Desulfuromonadia; order Geobacterales; family Pseudopelobacteraceae; genus JACRCG01. The sequence continues at coordinate 3,782 of JAYTVV010000193.1, read as the reverse complement.
GAGATGGCAGCTATTTCCTTACATTCTGAGACTATGCCGACATGAAAATACTCCTCACAACTCTGCACGCCAAATACTCGCATGCATCGCTGGCCCTTCCCTGTCTGGCTGCGTATTGCCGGGATATCCCGGGCACCGAGACAGTCATTCGCGAATGGACCGTGAACGAACCCCGCGAGCATATTTTGAGACTTGTTATGGCTGAACAAGCCGGTCTCATTGCCTTCTCCTGTTATATCTGGAATATTGAGCAGACATTGAAAATCGCTTCAGACATCAAGAAGATCTCTCCGCACACTCGAATTGTTCTGGGTGGGCCGGAAGCTTCCTTCGGAATCTTTGATCTTATGCATGACCATCCTGCCATCGACTTTGTGATTAAAGGTGAGGGAGAAGAAACGTTCAGACAGCTGATTGTCACGTTGATGCAAGAGCATACAAACCTGCTGCAGCACAGCTTGGCAAAGATTGACAATCTGTTTTTCCGGGATGACGGTGACACGGCATCAGGCCCGCTCAGCAGAAAAAACCTGAATCTTGACAGCCTCCCTTCACCGTTTAACGCCAACTTGGTGGATTTTTCAAAGCCGCTGATCTATTACGAAACCTCTCGTGGATGCCCCTTTTCCTGCGCATTCTGCCTTTCATCGGTCGAGGGGTCGGTACGCTCATTCAGCCTGGAGAGGATACAAAATGATCTGCTGTTTTTGATGAACCGTAATGTTCCGCAAATAAAGCTGGTAGACCGAACCTTCAATTATGACGCCGGGCGAGCGGATTTTATCTGGGGGTTCATCCTTGAACATAACCGCAGCAGCCATTTTCACTTTGAAATTTCTGCAGATCTCCTGACGGAGAACAATCTGCGGATTCTGGCACAGGTGCCGGAAGACACCTTCCGATTTGAAATAGGTATTCAGTCTTCATCGGCGGAAACACTTGAGCGGGTACATCGAACGGCTGATTTATCACGAATATTCGCCACTGTTGAGCGGCTCAAGGTTGAAACACAGATTGAACTGCATCTCGATTTGGTCGCAGGTCTGCCGGGGGAGGATTACAGCGGGTTTCTAAGCTCTCTCCAGACGATTGCCGACCTGAAGCCGGATATGATCCAGATCGAACCGCTTAAGGTGCTTAAAGGTGCGCCGATGCGGGCGATTGCCGTCCGCGAAGGGTATGCTTTTTCCGAGTACCCTCCCTACACGATCCTGAACACACCATGGCTCTCATACGAAGATATCTGCCGTATCGAAACAGTTGGCCGACTGCTCGACCTGTTCAGCAAGCATGGTGGATTTACAATAACTCTTGCAATGTTGCAGCGCCACACACCGTTTTCCACCATACTTGACTGCCTAGCACGATCCGCGGGCGACGAAAACCTCTCCAGCCTCTCCTGCCGCAGGATTTTTGAGCTTTTTGCACGCCTGGCTGAACCACTGTCCGACAGGGTACTGCTGCACGACGCTCTCTTTTTTGATTACTGCCGCAGCGAAATGCCGTTGATGGGCAAGCTCCCCTCCTTTGCCGCCGAGAACCAAAAGAAGTGTGCCTGGCCCACCTTGCGGGATCTTCCAAAAACGCTTGAACTACCGCAAGACAGCAGAGTAAAAGCCTTCCGCTATGAATTTTTGCATGATTATCGCACAGACACAGAGAGCACAGGACCGACGAGCCTTACCTTTGTCTACATATCAGGAGCAGGCCGCGGCTTGCAGATACTGGTGTTTTCCGCTGTTCCCTGATCCTCTTTAGCATGCCGGCCTCCCCAGAAGGCAAAGCTTGCGGCTATCAATACCGCTAGCGGCGTAATCAACAGCGCACGCGGCAGCCCCCAGCAATCGGATAGAGATCCAATCATGGCAGGAGAGATGGCATCACCCAGGGCATGTATTGCAAAAATATTGATAGCAAAGCCCATAGCCCGACGACCGGGTGCCACAACGTTGACGAGAACGGTATTAAGTGGGCCGGTATTGAGAAACAGGAACAATTCGGCGCCAAAGATGGCCGTCAGACAGACCGTAAGATTGGAGGATGTCAAGGCAATGATCATCAGAGGCGCCCCACACAGGAACCCGACTGCTGAAACATACAGGTAGCCGGTATGGCTGCGACGCTGAAAACGATCACCCAGCCAGCCGCCGGCCAGTGTGCCGATAATGCCGGATACCACTGTGATTATACCAAAAAGGGTATTGCCGCGGGCGATTTCAAGAGCAAACGAGCGCTGCAGGAAGGATGGGACCCACTGAGCCAGACCGCCTAATGCAAAGGTCATGGCTGCCATTGATGCGGTAGCACGAACATAGGTGCGGTTCAGCCAAAACCGGTGCAGTTCCGGCAAAAACGGTTCACGGGGAAGCAAATCACTTTGATCAGGACTCTGGCGGGGATCGTAAAGAAAATAGAGCGGCACTGCCAGAAAAAGCCCCGGCAGACCGACCAGCAGAAAAGCGGTGTGCCAGCCGAATGCCTGACCCAGCTGTCCGCCAAGGATGTACCCCAAAGCACTTCCGACCGGAATGGCCAAAAAGAAGAGCGACAGCATCCGGCCGCGACGTTCGCGGGGGAAATAGTCGGCCAGCAGACCTGGCGAAACCGTTCCAAAGCTGGCCTCACCCACTCCAACCAGCGTTCGCGCTGCCAGCAGCATTCGATATGAAGCAGCGAGGCCGGACAGCATTGTCGCAAGACTCCAGACCGCAAGGCCTCCTGCAGCAAGATGGGCACGACTGGTTCGATCACCCAACCGGCCGAATATCGGTGCCGACAGCATATAGCAGAGCATAAAGGCACTGCCGATAACACCAAGCCCGGTATCGGAAAGATGCAAATCGGCTTTTATCAGAGGAAAAACGGCGTAGAGTGCCTGACGATCGACATAGTTGAGCAGATTGACCGCCAGCAACAGGGCAAGTGCATAGCGGGCGCCACGTCCACCAGGCTCAGAAGCTGCAGAGTTCATGATGCCATTCAACCGGTTCCATAGTCACCCTTTTCCCCAAATCAGCCAGCAGAGCATCCATATCATCAACAAAGCCGGGCATGATAGCGATGCGAATAATACCAACCTTGTTATCGACAGTGCTCATGACATTCATCCCTTCATACGCCTCCAGGATGAACTTGAGGAAAACCATGTCGCGGTGGGCTACCTTAAAATAGCGGCAGATCATCGAATCGGAATCAACCACCTCGCTTCGGGCTATATCCACGGATTGAACTATTTCTGAATCGCTGCTGATCATGAGATATTCCCTTCCAAGCGTTTTGGAACAGGAGTGTAGCAACTTTACCGCCCCTGTAAAGCATTATCACACCACACCTGAAACCCTTTTATATTGTCTCGCTCTACAGGCGGTGGTATAAAATGGGTTCTTTAACTTTTGGAGGCATACAATGAAACACGATGAAACCGACTCCTATTGGGGTGGTGTCATTAAATCGATGGGACTGGTGTTTGGTGACATCGGCACGAGTCCGATTTATACGTTGACCGTTATCTTTGCCCTGACCAAGCCGACTCTGGAGAATGTTTTCGGGATTATTTCGCTGATTGTCTGGACCTTGATGGTCCTGGTCAACATCGAATATGCGCTGCTTGCCATGAGCCTTTCCCGCAAAGGCGAGGGCGGCACCATTGTACTTCGTGAAATTCTGGTTCGCATGATCAAACCGGGACGTCAGATGGTCTTCATCACGTTCCTTTCGTACCTGGGAGTGGCACTACTGCTGGGAGACGGCGTCATTACTCCTGCCATCAGTATACTCTCGGC
>JAYTVV010000192.1:0-50580 GCA_043743795.1 Geobacteraceae bacterium | reverse complement strand
TTCACCGCTTTCAGCATTCAACGTGAACCGCCGTGTACGGAACCGTACGCACGGTGGTGTGGGAGGACGGCGGAAGTAATTCCGCCTCCTACCCGATACTGTTTCTGAAGCCAGAAACTATTTACCCATTTCAGCCAGTTTCATTGCGATATCTTTGTAAGGGTTAGCGAACAGGATGATCAGGCAGACAACCAGTGCATAGATTGCGAGGGACTCGATCATAGCCAGACCGATCATCATGGTGGTCAGGATCTTGCCTGAAGCACCCGGGTTACGGGAAACGCCTTCAACAGCGCTTTTAACTGCGAGACCCTGGCCAATGCCGGTGCCTACGGTGCCCAGTGCCATACCAATACCTGCTGCCAGAACGCACATCGTGAAAAAGCTCATCTTTACTACCTCCGTATGGTTTTGTCTCCTAAACAGTATAGGAGTATTTGTGATTAATTAGCCCCGACAAGCGGGATATGTACTTAGTGTGCGTGCTCCAGCGAGCCCTGGATGTAGATCATGGCCAGGAGCATGAATACGAACGCCTGGATAAATGAAACCAGAACACCCATCAGCATCATCGGCAGCGGCACAAGAAACGGTGCCAGGCCGAAGAAAATCATCAAAACAAGTTCGTGACCGTTCATGTTGCCGAACAGACGCAGTGTCAGTGAAACGGGGCGGGAGAGGTGGCCGATAACTTCAATGAAGAACATGACCGGAGCCAACCAGGCGATCGGTCCGAGGAAGTGCTTTATATAGCCGAGGCCGTGATGCTTGATGCCGACCACATGGGTGGAAATAAAGACAATTACCGCACAGGCTGCGGTGGTATTAATATTGGCAGTTGGCGGAAAGAAGCCGGGAATCAGGCCGATCAGGTTTGATACAAGCACAAAGATAGCGAGTGTGGCGATCAGCGGGAAGAACGGACGTCCCTCTTCTCCCATTGTGTCGACAATCATGGTCTCAATACCACCGATAACCGTTTCCATGAAATTCTGCATCCCGCTTGGAATCGACTTAAGAGCCGACGTGGCCAACAGCGAAAGTACCAGTAACAGGACGATGATCAGCCATGTGTAGCTGATAGCATCGGCGCTTGCGTCTGATATGTGGAGCGGGGCAAGCAGTTTGCGGAGAAACTCAAGAAACAGTAAGGGGTGAACCATGAAGCTAACCTCCTGCGCGAAGAGCGCTGTATAGTGAAAGTGCGATTATGTTGATTACAATTACTGAGAGGCCGACTAAAAGCCCGGTAAGCGAAAACCAACCGGACGTGATAATAAAATAGAGTAACAGTGCGCTCAAGCTCAAACGGGCAATAAAGCGAATTTGAGCATATAGCGGCGCATTGGATGGCCGTTGGCCGAGAATGCGCTGCAGTACGTTGCGAATCCAGAAAAAATTAACGATCGCGATACATCCGCCAGCAAGAGCCCCCAGGCCGACTTGGACTGAAAAGAGTACCCCTCCGGCAAGAGTCAGAAAGACCAGTAAACCCAGGCTTCCCTTGACGATGACAGCAAAGAGGTTATCTTCGTTGATCACTGTCATCACTTTTACGGATCTCCCTGCCGGCAATAACGTACATATTTTTAAATCCGGCAGCAATTCCGATAAATAGAAAAATATAAAAGAACCAGGGCTTTGTGCCAAGCCAGCGATCAAGCGTCAGGCCGAACCAGACTCCTATGGCTATTGCCAGCACAACGGAAATTCCCATGCTGGAAACCATCGCAAGGCTCTGAAAAAGCTGACGATTGTTACTGGCCATAAAAGATCAGAATATGCAGTGGCACAAAACCGGTATTCCTTACCATAGGTGTGGCTGCTATGTCAAACAGAAATGAAAGCATTGAGTTATGCTAGCAGTTTGAAGCATTTGGCAGCAGCAGCAATTGTTTTCTCAATGTCAGCGTCAGTGTGGGTGGCCGACACAAAGGCGGTCTCGAACTGCGAAGGAGCCAAATAGACTCCCTCGTCCAGCATGGCAAGGAAATATTTTGCGAAGGCTTTAGTGTCGCACTGCCCGGCGGTCGGCCAGTCATAAACCTCACTCTTGCTAAAAAAAGCACAGAACATGCTGCCGACCCGGGTTGAGTAGATCGGATACCCGGCATCCTTTGCTGCCTTGGCAATGCCTTCGGCAACGGCACGACTTTTATCTTCCAGTACTTTATAAAAACCGGGCTGCTTGAGGATATTCAGGGTTGCAATTCCGGCGGACATTGCAAGCGGGTTGCCTGATAGTGTTCCGGCCTGGTAGACGCCGCCTGATGGCGACAGCTTTTCCATAATTTCACGTTTGCCGCCAAATGCTCCTACCGGGAGCCCGCCACCGATTATTTTGCCAAGGGTTGTCATGTCAGGCGTAACACCGTACAATTCCTGAACGCCGCCGTAGGCAACACGAAAGCCAGACATCACTTCATCAAAAATCAGCAGTATTCCTTCATTGGTACAGATTTCCCGGAGTCCTTCCAAAAAACCTTCTCGTGGGGGAACTGTGCCCATATTGCCTGCTACCGGCTCAACAATAATACAGGCGATTGCATCTTTGTTTTCAGCGATTAAGCCTTTGACCGAATCAAGTGAATTAAATTCTGCAGTGAGGGTGTGCTTCGCAAAATCAGCAGGTACGCCGGGGGAGTCGGGTACTCCGAACGTAGCAGCACCTGACCCGGCCTTGACCAGTAAGGCATCCGAATGGCCATGATAACAGCCGGAAAACTTTATGATTTTATCACGGCCGGTATAGCCGCGTGCAAGTCGTATCGCACTCATGGTTGCTTCGGTACCGGAGCTGACCATACGCACCATTTCGATGGATGGAACCGCGTCTATAACCATGTTGGCAAGTATGGTTTCCCGTTCTGTCGGTGCCCCAAAGCTGGCACCGCTGGCCATGGTGTCTTGAACCGCTTTGATGATCTCAGGGTGGCAATGGCCGACTATCATAGGTCCCCAGGAGCCGACATAATCAATAAAGTCATTGCCGTCTTCATCATAGATATGGCTGCCGGATGCTTTCTTGATGAAGAGAGGGTCGGCACCTACCGACTTGAATGCGCGTACCGGACTGTTAACGCCGCCAGGGATTGCAGCTTTTGCCTGTTGAAAAAGAATGCTTGAACGCTCGTGATTCATGACGGTAACCTCGTGTGGAAAAAAGATTGGTAAATGCGTGTCGTTCAGAGTGGCGTAATTAGCATACAGTATCCAGATATGTCAATGGTAAAGTAGTAATTTTGTTTGTAATTTCATGGTTTGTCCGTATTTCGCCTGATTTAACATCAATAAAAAAACTGTTGACAAAGAAATTCAAATAACCTATTAAATGCGTCGTTTGTATACAGTATACCGTCCGCAGTAAGGAGGATTTTGATGCTTGGTGCATACCTGCCAATATTACTTTTAGTACTCGTAGCGATAGGTTTCGGGCTCGTATCTCTTGTCATGTCATCGCTGGTTGGCCAGAAAAAGCCGTCAAAACTTAAACTGCAGCCGTATGAAAGCGGTTGTGATCCCGTTGGTACCGCCCGCGAGCGTTATTCGATTAAGTTCTACCTGATCGCTGTGCTTTTTATTCTGTTTGATATTGAGGCCGTGTTCCTGTATCCATGGGCGATTCTCTACAAAAAACTGGGCGTTTTCGGCTTGGTTGAGATGGGGCTGTTTATTGTTATTCTTTTTGTTGGTTATATATATGTCTGGAAAAAAGGAGCGCTGGAATGGGAGTAGACAATCCGCTTGGCGATAACGTTATCACCACGTCACTGGATCTATTGGTTAACTGGTCCCGGAAGTCATCCATCTGGCCGATGACCTTTGGTTTGGCATGTTGCGCTATCGAGATGATGGCTGCCGGTGCTTCCCATAATGACTTGGACCGTTTTGGTATCATTTTCCGTGCTTCTCCGCGGCAGTCTGACTGCATTATTATTGCCGGTACCGTTACCAAGAAAATGTTGCCGGTTATAAAGACGGTTTATGAGCAGATGCCTGAGCCAAAATGGGTTATTGCCATGGGAGCCTGTGCCTGCTCCGGCGGAATATTCGATACGTATAGTGTTGTACAGGGTATCGATGAAGCGCTGCCGGTTGATGTCTACATTCCCGGTTGCCCTCCACGCCCGGAGGCTTTGTTGTTCGGGCTGATGAAACTGCAGGATAAAATTATGACGGAACGCAACTCATTCGGTTCAGCCATTGGCTTGGGCGAACGCTATATTCCTGAAGCAGCCTGATTCAGTACTATCAACTATACGTACACACAAATCCCACAAAAGGGTTGGATCTCATGGCAGAAAACAATCGTGCAGTACTGAAACTTAGAGAAAAATTTGCTACATCAATTATTGATGTTGTTGAATTCAGGGGCGAAATTACAGTAACCGTAGCGAAGGAAGCAATTATTGAAATCCTCTCGTTTCTCAAGCAATCCCTGCAATTCAATCAGTTGACCGATTTAACGGCAGTCGATTATCTCGGAAAAAAGGAAGACCGTTATATGGTGGTCTACCAGTTGCGATCGATTTCACTTAAAGATCGCCTGAGAATAAAAACCGCTGTGAGCGAGACTGCATGCAGTATTCCAACGGCATCACAGGTTTGGGCGACAGCCAATTGGCTGGAGCGTGAAGTGTTTGACCTGTTTGGAATTACCTTCGATAACCATCCCGATCTTCGGCGTATTCTTATGACTGATGACTGGGCAGGGCACCCGCTCCGCAAGGATTATCCGTTGCAGGGACCCGATCGCGAGCCCTATAAAGGCCGTCTGTCGTAGTTTAACTCCATCGTTCTGTAATTCGATCATAGAAGAGGCGATACATGGCTACTGAAACAATGACACTAAATATGGGCCCACAACATCCGAGTACCCACGGGGTTCTGCGTCTCGTTCTTGAGCTTGACGGTGAAGTGATCGTGAAGGTTACACCCCATATCGGTTTTCTCCATCGTGGGGTTGAAAAACTGTCGGAACACCGTACCTACCACCAGATTCTGCCGCTTACCGATCGTCTCGATTACCTTGCTCCCATGAGCAACAATCTGGGATATATACTGGCTGTAGAAAAGTTGATGGCAGTTGAGGTGCCGGAGCGTGCTGAAACGATCAGAATTATTATGGCCGAATTAACCAGGCTACAGTCTCACTTGGTCTGGTTGGCCTGTCATGCCCTTGATATTGGAGCAATGACAGTATTTATTTACGCTTTCCGTGAGCGTGAAACGGTTATGGAAATTTATGAGCTGATTTCCGGTGCCCGTATGACTTCAAACTTTTTCCGTGTTGGCGGGTTATCACAGGATGTCCCTGCGGAATTTGTAAAAAAAGTCAGTGACTTTATTGATGTTATGCCTGGCTATCTTGACCAGTATGAAGGGCTGTTAACAACAAACCCTATCTGGCTCAAGCGTACAGTCGGCAATGGTGTCATTTCTGCTGAAGACGCGATTGATATCGGTATCACCGGTCCTGCACTGCGGGGATCCGGCGTCGATTGGGATCTGCGACGGGACGATACATATGCTGGTTATGACACGTATCAGTTCAAAGTGCCGGTTGGTGAAAAGTGTGATACGTTTGACCGATATAAAGTACGTTTGATTGAAATGCGTGAATCCTGCAAGATTGTCCGCCAGGGGTTAGACCGACTCAAGCCGGGACCGATTCTTGCTGATTGTCCGCAAGTTTGCTATCCGCCCAAGGAAAATGTCTATAACAGCATTGAAGGTTTGATTCATCATTTCAAGATCGCTTCTGAAGGGTTTGCTGCACCGGAAGGTGAAGTGTATCAGGGGGTAGAGGCACCAAAGGGTGAACTTGGTTACTATATCGTCAGCGACGGTGGCAATAAGCCGGAGCGTCTGAGAATTCGTCCGCCCTCCTTTGTAAATCTGCAGGCCATTGAACAGATGAGTGTAGGTTCCATGATTGCTGACTTGGTTGCCGTTATCGGTACACTGGACATCGTTCTTGGTGAAATTGACAGGTAACTCCGCACGATTCAAAGGAGATGGGGCGCATGAGTGACGTAGTAGCGCAGCAGGCCACAGAGCAAGAACCGGAAATCGACCTTTCCATTGCCGATGCAGTCATCGACAAATATATAGATATTCCTGGTAATCTGATGCCCGTACTTCAGGGCGTACAGGATGAGTATGGGTATATTCCCCGTGTTGTCGCCGATCACATTGCCGAGCGACTGAATGTCTATCCGAGTCAGATTTACGGTGTTTTGACATTTTATTCCCAGTTTCACCTCAAGCCACGTGGCAAGTTCATTATCAGGGTTTGTGTCGGAACTGCCTGCCATGTTCAGGGTGCAACCCGTATAGTTGATACATTTTTTGAAAAGCTGCACATCGGTCATGCTGAGACAACTCCTGATCTTCGTTACACTTTTGAGAAGGTTGCCTGTCTTGGTGCCTGCGGGATGGCACCGCTGGCGATGGTTAATGATGCAACCTACGGCGCAATGACGGTACAAAAAGTTGAAGAAATTGTAGCTGATTACAATCAGAGACCATTGAAGTAGCACGTAGCTCGAAACTATCCAGCAGGGGACAATTGAGTCATGAGCGAAAACGCGGGAATACAGATTCTGATCTGCCAGGGAACTGGCGGGATTTCGATGGGCGCCAAAGAAGTTGAGGCGGCTTTTATAAAGTTGCTGGCTGAAAAGGGTGTAGATGCAACCGTTGGTAAACGCTGTGACGTTATCAAAACCGGTTGTCGCGGTCTGTGTGCCAACGATGTTCTGGTCGATATTATCACTCCCGAACAAGGACGCGTGACCTACGATTTTGTTAAGCCTGAAGAGGTTGAAAAGATTATTGACGAGCATATTGTCAATAAGGAAACAATTGAAAAGAGAAAAGCAAAGCCATACTATAATCAGTTTGTTGATGCCCAGATGCGCGTTGTTATGACGGGTTGCGGCCAGATTGATCCTGATAGTATCGACGCCTATAAGCAAGAAGATGGTTTTAAAGCAATTGAAAAATGTGTAAAAACCATGAAGCCGGAAGAAGTTATCGAAGAAGTCAAGAAGTCCGGACTGCGCGGACGTGGCGGTGGCGGTTTCCCCACCGGTATGAAATGGTCTTTCTGCAAGGCAACGCCTGGCGATCACAAATACTTAATATGTAATGCTGATGAAGGCGATCCAGGCGCTTTTATGGACCGTTCCCTGCTCGAGGGTGACCCGTACTGCATTATTGAAGGTATGATGGTCGCTGCGTACGCCATTGGATGCGACTTTGGTTATGTTTATGTTCGTGCCGAGTACCCACTGGCTGTCCAACGCCTCCAGCACGCCATTGATGTCTGTTACGAAAAAGGGTATCTCGGAAAAAATATTCAGGGTTGGGGACTCGATTTCGATATGCGTATCAAGATGGGTGCAGGCGCATTCGTCTGCGGCGAAGAAACCGCTCTGATGGCCTCCATTGAAGGACATCGCGGCATGAGTCGCCCGCGTCCTCCTTTCCCCGCTGTACGCGGCCTCTGGGGTAAGCCGACTAACATTAATAATGTTGAAACCTTTGGTAATGTTCGCCACATTATCAACAAGGGCGGAGATTGGTACGCATCACTCGGCACTGAGACAACCAAGGGCACCAAGATCTTTGCAGTAACCGGCAAAGTCAAGCATACGGGACTTGTGGAAGTACCTGCCGGTATGAAAATCCGTGAAGTCATTTACGATGTCTGCGGCGGCATTGCCAATAACAGGAAATTCAAAGCAGTACAAGCTGGCGGTCCCTCCGGCGGTTGTATCCCCGCCGAGATTCTTGATACCCCGGTAGACTACGACTCACTGATTAAAGCAGGCGCTATGATGGGGTCTGGTGGTCTCGTTGTTATGGATGAAACAACGTGCATGGTCGACGTATCCCGTTTCTTCCTCAATTTCACCAGAATGGAGTCTTGCGGCAAGTGTGTCCCGTGCCGTATTGGTCTCAAAGTCATGCTTGATATTCTTGAACGTATCACTGAGGGTCGTGGTGAGCCGTCAGATATTGAAACACTCCAGGATCTTGGCATTGCAATCAAAAAGGCATCCCTTTGTGGACTTGGGCAAACCGCGCCAAATCCTATTCTTTCAACGATTAATTATTTCCGCCATGAATATGAAGCACATATAAACGAAAAGCGTTGCCCATCAAACTGCTGTAAAGAACTTCTCCTTTGGCAGGTTGTTGAGGATAAATGTGTAAAATGTGGCGCATGCAAGAAGGTTTGTCCTGTTAATGCAATCGTCTGGGAAAAGGGTCAATTAGCCTATCTTGATAAAGAAAAATGCACTAAATGTACATCCTGTTATGACGCCTGCCGCTTCATGGCCCTTGAATAGAAGTAATTACGCAGACACGGTCAAACTCACTGAACAGAGGTTGAGATGGTAAATCTTACAATAGACGACAAGCAGGTTACAGCACCGAAAAGTGCGACTATTTATGAAGCGGCCAAGCTGAATGGTATTAATATACCGATTCTCTGCCACGATAAAAAGCTGAAGCCATTCGGCGCGTGTCGTATGTGTCTGGTTGAAGTAGAACAAATGAAGGGGCGCCAAATTCCGGCATGCACTACTCCTGCAACCGAGGGAATGATTATCCGTACATCGACTCCGGATATCGTCAAGGCCCGTAAAATGGTTTTGGAACTATTGCTGCTTAATCACCCTCTTGATTGCCCTGTGTGTGATAAATCCGGTGATTGTGATCTGCAGAACCTTACGTATGAGTATAAGGTTAACAGCAATCGTTTTAGTGATGAAAAATTTAATCATGAAATTGATTACAATAATCCTCTGATTGAACGTGACATGAACCGCTGTGTATTGTGCGGAAAATGTGCTCGTATTTGCGACGAGATCGTTAGCTTTGGCGCTTTGACATTTATTGACCGCGGAATTGAAACAAAAATAGGTTGCGAATTTGATGATGCACTAAATTGTGAGTTCTGTGGTTCATGCATCGCGGTTTGTCCGGTCGGTTCTTTGCTGGCGCGTCCGTTTAAGCACAAAGCTCGCTTCTGGGCCTTAACCAAGCATCCATCCGTCTGTGGTTATTGTGGTACCGGATGTAATCTGACTCTGGGTGTTAAAGATAATAAAGTACTGACGACTATTTATAATGAAGACCAGGGATTCCATAAAGGCCAACTGTGTGTCCGTGGTCGATTTGGCTATCAGTTTATCAATAGCACCAAGCGTTTAACTAAGCCGCTGGTTAAAAAAAACGGCGTGTTGACGGAGTCTACCTGGGAAGAAGCGCTTGAGCTTGTTGCCGCTCGTCTTAAGGGTGGCAGCGCCGTTGCAGCGCTCGCAACTCCGCGCTTGACTAACGAAGAGTTGGCGCTCTTCAAAAAACTCATGCTGGATAGCGTTGGTTCAAAAAACTTTGATCATGCTGCCGGTTATGCTCATGCTGCATTGACAGAGGGATTTGCACGCAGCTTTGGAGCAAGTGCGTCATCAGCATCAATTCTTGATATTCAAAAGAGTGATCTGCTGCTTGTTTTAAAAACTGATGCATACGAGACACATCCCGTTGTTGGCTTTGAAATAAATATGGCTGTTAAAAACAATGGCGCAAAAATCACTATTCTCTCCGACAAACGTGGCAAGCTCTCTAAGCTTCCCGATGCTCAGACGCTGGTTCATTTCCCGGGAAGTGAAGTTGCCGTGCTGAATGCAATTGCCAAGACGATTCTTGATGGCAAACTTGCTGACGGAAGCGCTGCATCAGTAGCCGGTTATGCCGATCTTGAAAAAGCGTTGACCGATTTTACCGCAGATAAAGTCACTGCACAGTGTGGTATTGCTGCTGCTGATATTAAAAAACTTGCTGCTGAATATGTCGCTTCTGAAAAGGCCCTGATCATCTTTCCGGTTGGTCAGGCGTACACAGGACACACTGCTGATCTGGCAACTGCAGCAGCAAACATAGCAATTCTGGCCGGTAAATACGGTAAAGAAGGGTGCGGAGTCCTTTGTCTTTCAGAAAAAAATAACAGTCAGGGTGCCGTAGATATGGGCTTTTATGCTCAGGACGGTGGTCTGAATGGCCTGCAGATTCTTGACGCCTGTACGGCGGGAACAGTGAAAACACTGCTTATTGCGGGTGAGAACCCACTGATATCGTATCCGAACCGCAACAAAGTAAAGGCTGCACTTGAAGCAGTAGATTTTCTGGTTGTATCAGAGCTGTTTCTTACTGAGACGGCTGCAATGGCTGACGTAGTTCTGCCGGTATGTTCTTTTGCTGAGAAAGAAGGTACCTTCACCAGTACCGATCGCCGCGTCCAGTTCTTTAAGCCGGCTATCCGGAAGAGTATTCAAATCAAAACTGATTTCGAAGTGTTTTCAGACCTAATTTTGAAGATGGGAGGATCAGCTCCATCGTCTCCTGCGGTGCAGTTTGGCGAAATAGCTGCCAGCACACCTGGCTACGAAGGTATGAGTCATGTGTCTCTTAGAAAAGATGGAGTCTTTGCTGCCGTTTCGATAGTTCCTACTTTTGTCGTTCCGCAGGCTGCAGCTCCTTTTATCCCGGAAGCAGGTAAACTTGCCCTGGTAACCGGCAGTGCTTTGTATCACAGCGGTACATTGTCACAATTCGGTGAGGGGCCAATGCATGTGTGCCCGGAAGGATACATTGAGCTGTCACGTACAGATGCTTCCGGATATAAAATAGCAGAAAATGATGTTATTACCGTTTCCTCAACAGCGGGAAGCATCAAGCTTAAAGCTAAAATAACACCGCGTATGCCTGCTGGAGTTGTATTCGCACCGTATCATTTTAGCGCTGCTTCAGTTAACACAATATGGAGCGGGTCGCCGGTGACGTCGGTAACACTGGCCAAGTAGAATTAATACCGTCAATACGGGACAAATTAACTAATTTCATACAAGTAAGGAAAGAGGGACAGATGGGAATCGAGATATTAGGACTGCCGCTGATGTATTACATCGCCATGGTTGCCAAGGTCCTGGTGGCGTTTGTCTTCGTGCTGCTGACTGTGGCATATGCTACGTATGCTGAACGTAAGATAATTGGTCACATGCAAGTTCGTTTGGGACCTATGCGTACCGGATGGCATGGCCTGTTACAGCCTATTGCCGACGGGGTTAAGCTCTTCTTCAAAGAGGAAATTGTTCCTTCGCAGGCGAGCACCTTTGCGTTTCTCGTTGCACCGATGATTGCACTTATACCGGCCTTCATAACGTTTGCCGTTATCCCATTCGGCGGCACTATTGAGGTTGCCGGATACAAGATACCATTACAGATCGCTGCTTATTACGATACAGCGGCCGGTCAGGTCTTCGATGTAAATGTTGGCGTACTTTACATTCTGGCGATGTCTTCGCTTGGCGTTTATGGGATCGTGCTGGCTGGTTGGGCATCAAACAGCAAGTATTCTCTGATGGGCGGTTTGCGTGCCTCGGCGCAGATGATTTCGTATGAACTCGCGGCGGGTCTTTCAATAATTGCCGTGTTCATGCTTTCCGGCACATTATCACTTACCAAAATTGTTGAACTTCAATCCGGTTTTGGTGGTTTTGAGTGGTACCTGTTTAAGCAGCCTCTGGCCGCCTTCATGTTTTTTGTATGTTCACTTGCTGAGATCAACCGTACTCCATTTGACTTGCCAGAGGCTGAGACTGAGCTTGTCTCAGGCTTTTGTACGGAATATTCATCAATGAAATATGCAATGTTTTTCATGGCGGAATATGCAAACATGATCACCGTTTGCGCCCTGACAGTTACGTTGTTCCTTGGTGGCTGGAATGGCCCGTTCACCGCTACGATGCCGCTGCTTGGACCTGTTTACTTTATTGCAAAAGTTTACTTCCTGATGTTTGTCTGTATGTGGATTCGTGCAACGCTGCCACGTTACCGCTATGATCAGTTAATGCATCTTGGCTGGAAAGTTTTCATTCCAGTAGCACTTGTGAACATTGTGGTTACAGGAATCATTGGTTATTTTATTTAATACCTGTGGAATTGAGTAACGTTATTTCTGATACGAGGATGGATATATGAATCCGATTACACCGATTATAAACGGCATGAAAATAACATTGAAGCACATGTTCATGAAGCCGGTAACATTGCAGTATCCGACTGAGCGTCCTAAAGTTGCAGCCCGTTTCCGCGGTTTGCACGCTTTGAATATGTCGCATGACAAAGCCAAGTGTGTTGCGTGTTACCTTTGCCCGACTGTCTGTCCGGCTAAATGCATCACCGTCGAAGCCAGTGAAGATGCTAATCATGACAAGTACGCATCTGTTTATGAAATCGATATGCTGCGTTGCATTTTTTGCGGTTACTGCGTTGAGGCTTGCCCTGTTGATGCTGTTAAGATGACTGGCGAGTTTGAATTGGCAAATTACCATCGCGAAGACTTCATCTACTCCAAAGAACGTCTCTTAGAAAAGCAATAAGGAGCAGTGCATGGAAACCCTCTTCTTTCTGATAATAACGTTTGTGGCTATTGTTTCAGCGATTCTGGTAGTTACGTGCAAGAATCCGATCAATAGTGCACTATCCCTCATAATGACCTTTTTCTGCCTTGCCACCTATTATGTCATGCTGGATGCACCATTCATGGCGGCCGTGCAAGTAATGGTGTATGCCGGCGCAATTATGGTTCTAATGGTTTTTACCATCATGCTGCTAAATATCCGTGTCGATGCCACAAAAAAGCATTCACATCAGATTGTCTTCGGATCAATAATCGGCTTCTTTACTTTGCTGAATACTGCATTTGTTATAATTAAGAGCCGTGCAGCACTGCCAACAGGTCCATACAGTGCAGAGATGATTAAGCAGATTGGCCACACCGAACTTGTTGGTAAAGAAATATTCACCAACTTTTTACTGCCGTTCGAAGTTACCTCGATACTGCTTCTCGTTGCAATCGTTGGCGCTGTCATCCTGGCCAAGAAAAAAATATAAGAGGGATATATTTCATGGAAAACCTGAACAGCTATCTCATTGTAAGCGCCGTACTTTTTGCAATCGGCACGATAGGCGTCCTGACCCGTAAAAATGTAATTGTGATGTTCATGTGTATTGAGTTGATGCTTAATGCCGTTAACCTGACTTTTGTATCTTTTTCCCGTCATCTTGGCAACCTTGATGGTCAGGTGTTTGTCTTCTTCATAATGACTGTTGCGGCTGCTGAAGCCGCGGTTGGTCTCGCACTCATCATAGCGTTTTTTAACAATAAAGAGTCTATAGATGTTGAAGACGTTAATCTGATGAAGTGGTAGAGCCCCGAAGCCTGATTATTACGACAACGTTTACTGATTGCATAAAAGGAGTCTTACATGTTTGACAACGTATGGCTAATACCGCTCTTCCCGCTTATCGGGTTCCTGATCAACGGACTCTTCGGGAAAAAGATCAAGAATGAGGCTGTAATCGGCGGAATTGGTACGCTGATGATATTCCTGTCATTCCTGGTGTCGTGCGGAATACTCATGCAGATGATCGGTCTACCGCCGGAGCAGAGAGTATTTGAAAAAGTTCTTTTTCCTTGGATCCACTCCGGCAACTTCAAGGCTGACATGGCTTTTCTGGTTGACCCGCTCTCAGCGATCATGATTATGATCATCACTGGTGTCGGCTCACTTATCCACCTTTATTCAATTGGTTATATGCATGGTGAAGAAGGCTTTTACCGCTTTTTTGCCTACTTGAACCTGTTCTGCATGTCGATGCTGCTTTTGGTACTCGGCAGTAACATGCTGGTCATGTTTATCGGTTGGGAAGGGGTTGGTCTCTGTTCATATCTGTTGATTGGATACTATTTCCATAAAAAATCGGCCGGCGATGCAGCAAAAAAAGCCTTTGTTATGAACCGCGTTGGCGACTTTGGCTTTTTGATCGGACTGTTTACCCTGTACTGGTGGTTCGGCAGCAATCATAACATCTGGACCGTCAATTTTATGGAAATTAAGGCAGCGTCTCACCTTCTCCCATATGGCGGTGTTGTTACCTTTGCTACCCTGTGCTTCTTCGTAGGCGCTACCGGTAAATCTGCCCAGATCCCGCTTTTTACCTGGTTGCCTGATGCAATGGAAGGGCCGACACCGGTTTCTGCCCTCATCCATGCTGCTACTATGGTAACTGCTGGTGTCTACATGATCGGCAGAATGAGTTTTGTCTTTGTTAAATCGCCTGAGACCATGATGGTAATCGCCGTTATTGGTGCCGCCACAGCAATTTTTGCTGCAACAATCGGTACAGCACAGAACGACATAAAGCGTGTTCTTGCCTATTCCACGGTATCACAGCTTGGGTTTATGTTTCTTGCAATGGGAGTCGGTGCCTTCAGTGCCGGTATTTTCCATCTGATGACTCACGCATTCTTCAAAGCATGTCTGTTCCTTGGTTCAGGCTCCGTTATTCACGCCATGCATCATGCACTTCATAAGATTCATTCGCATGATGATGCTCAGGACATGCGTAACATGGGCGGTCTACGCAAGGCGATGCCGATTACCTTTTTGACATTTCTTGTTTCGACCATTGCTATTTCCGGTATCCCGGGCTTTTCCGGCTTCTTTTCCAAAGACGAAATTCTCTGGATGGCATTTTCAAATCCCTACCATGGAAATCTGAATATTGTTCTGTGGGGTATTGGTGCTATAGCCGCCTGTTTCACAGCCTTCTACATGTTCCGATTGGTATTCATGACGTTTTTCGGCGAATGCCGTATCAATGCCAAGGCCAAGAGCTATCTCCACGAGTCACCGCTGGTCATCACAATACCTTTAATGGTTCTTGGTGCACTTGCCGCTATCGGTGGTTACCTTGGTATGCCCAAAATTTTGGGAATGTTACCAAACTACTTTGAGCACTGGCTGGAGCCGGTTTTTGAGCTTGCAAATGAATATGGCAGTACATATGCCCACCATGGCGCTCATCCAAGCCACGCAATCGAATGGGGTCTCATGGGGTTGTCAGTTGTGATCGCTCTTGTAGGCATAGCAATTGCCTTCACCATGTACGTCAAGAACACCGAGTTGCCGGGTAGGTTTGTCGCTACGTTCCCGACACTTCATCGTGCCGTGTATAACAAATGGTATATCGATGAAATATATGATTATGTTTTTGTGAATCCATGCAAAGCCGCCGGTCAGTTTCTCTGGAAAGGATTTGACGTCCTTGTTATTGATGGAGTTGTTAACGGTGTTGCTAATGTTGTGATGGGATTCAGTGGCATATTCCGCTATCTGCAATCCGGTTATATCTACAATTATGCATTTTCGATGGTTTTAGGTATTGTCGTAATGCTTGGCTACTACATTTTCAAATAACCAATTAAGTTAGCACTTTGTATAAAGGAGCACGAATTCATGAGTAACGTACTGAGCCTGACGACATTCCTGCCGATACTGGGTGTCCTGTTGCTGCTGTTCATCCCGAAAGACAGCAAGGGAGTACTTCGGAATGTCACCCTCGCGGTAACAGTGGTAACCTTTGCGGTATCGCTGCTAATACTTAACGGCTTTCAGTCAAATGCTGATTTCCAGTTTGTCGAAAATATGCCTTGGATCGCTGCCGGGCCGTTCATTATGCGCTATAACATCGGTATTGATGGAATTAGCCTCTGGCTCGTAATTCTCACCACTTTCATTATGCCGATTGCTGTTCTCTCAACCTATACTGCTGTTGAAGAGAAGGTTAAAGAATACATGGTCTGCCTGCTTCTGCTTGAAACAGGTATGCTCGGCGCATTCATCTCATTAGATATCTTCCTTTTCTATATTTTCTGGGAAGTTATGCTCATACCGATGTATTTTATGATCGGTATCTGGGGCGGTAAAAACAAAATTTACGCAGCTGTAAAATTCTTTATATACACAATGGTTGGCTCGCTCCTCATGCTTGTTGCTCTGATTTTCCTCTATTTTAAGGGGATGCAGGCAGGTATCACAGATTTTGGTCTTCTGCAGTTTTTCAATCTCAAGCTTGATATAGCTACACAGATCTGGTTGTTCATGGCCTTTGCATTTGCTTTCGCAATCAAGGTTCCTATGTTCCCGCTTCATACGTGGTTGCCGGATGCCCATACTGAAGCACCAACAGCCGGTTCAGTAATATTGGCCGCAGTCCTTTTGAAAATGGGTACGTACGGTTATGTCCGCTTTGCGATCCCGCTGTTTCCGGAAGCGGCCCATAAGTTTGCCCCACTGATTGCTACTCTTGCAGTTATCGGTATTATCTATGCTGCGCTTGTTGCTATGGTGCAGGAAGATGTTAAAAAACTAGTTGCGTACTCATCTGTTGCCCATCTCGGTTTTGTAATGCTTGGCGTTTTTGCTTTCAATACTGAAGGTATTACCGGTGGTATGCTGCAGATGATTAATCACGGTATATCAACCGGAGCACTGTTTCTTATCGTTGGCTTTATTTATGAGCGCCGCCATACTCGTCTGATTACTGATTTTGGTGGCCTTTCGAAGCAAATGCCTATCTTTGCTACAATATTTATGATCGTAACCTTTTCGTCAGTTGGCTTGCCAGGTACAAATGGTTTCGTCGGTGAGTTCCTTATTTTGCTTGGTGCATTTGAAAGCCAGTTGCGCTGGTGGACAATTGTAGCGACGAGTGGGGTAATTCTTTCTGCTGTTTATATGTTGTGGGTATTCCAGCGGGTTATGTTCGGAGAACTTGATAATCCCAAGAATCAGAAACTACCCGACCTGAATGCTCGCGAAATTGCAATTATGGTTCCATTGCTGGTCATGATCTTTTTCATGGGTCTTTATCCAAAACCTTTCATCGATAAAATGGATCCTGCAATCAAGAAGCTTGTTGCGCAGGTTCGCGTTGCCTCTGTTAACGCTCAAACGTTGCCTGCTGCCGGTCAGGGGCAGATGCCTCAAGGCCATAATGGAACGCAGCAGACACCTGCTGCTCAACAGACTGAGCAAATGCCCGCAGGACATCAGGGCGGCGAGATGCCAGCCGGATACCAGGGTGGCAATATGCCGCCGTCCGGTCACTCCGGCATGGATTCGCAATCAACACCGAACCCCGTACCTGCTGTTAATCCACACGACGCAAAGTAAACCAATAACGAGTCAATCCGACCGGAGGATATTTTAGATGGACATGATTTTAATTCCAACCGTCAACATGACGCCGATTCTCCCGGAGATATTTCTCTCCGTGCTGGCCATGGCTCTTCTGCTGATTAATGTTTTTAGACCCGGCGGACAGAAGTCATACCTTGCATACATCAGTTTCTGCGGCATAGTTGCAACGGCAGTACTGGTTGGAGCTGGATGGGGCGGCCACATTGAAAGCTTTAGCGGCTCAGTCGTGCTGGATAACTTCGCAACATTCTTCAAGATGATTTTTCTTGTTGCTGCCGGATTGACGGTTCTGATTTCCGATAGCTATATGGAACGTGAAGGGTGTAACCATGGTGAATTATATCCGCTGATACTGTTTACCGTTGTCGGTATGATGCTGATGGCATCCGGTACAGATCTTATGACTATCTTTCTGGGTCTTGAGGTTATGTCCATATCTCTCTACGTTCTTGCCGGATTTAACCGGGCTAACAAGAAGTCCAATGAAGCCGGCCTCAAATATTTCCTGCTGGGTGCTTTCTCCACCGGTTTTATGCTGTACGGTATGGCTCTTATCTATGGCGCAACAGGGACTACCCGCCTGTACAAGATTGCAGCAATAGTCGGTCAGATGACTATTCCTTCTGCCAACATTCTTCTGCTTGCCGGCATGCTTCTTATGATGACTGGTTTCGCATTCAAAATTGCTGCAGCACCGTTTCACATGTGGACACCTGATGTGTATGAAGGTGCTCCGACTCCGATGACTGCGTTCATGTCTGCGGGGCCTAAGGCTGCCGGCTTTGCCGCATTACTCCGCATCTTTCTGGTTGCACTCCCGACGATGCAGGTTGAGTGGAGTCAGGTGCTTTGGGTGCTTGCCGTATTAACCATGACAGTTGGTAATATAACTGCTCTTCGTCAAGATAACATCAAGCGTGTTCTTGCATATTCATCAATTGCTCATGCCGGATATGCTCTGGTTGGTTTTACTGCCGGAAACGGCACCGGTACTGCCGGCATTCTGTTCTATATGCTTTCATATGCCTTTATGAACATTGGTGCTTTTGCAATTATTATTCTGGTTGGCAAAAAAGGTGAAACAAACGGTAATGTTTCCGATTTTGCCGGCCTTGGTTTTAAACGCCCCCTGCTTGCACTTGCCATGACACTATTTCTCTTTTCGCTGGCAGGTGTACCGCCGGCAGCCGGTTTTATCGGTAAGTTTTACCTGTTCTCCGGTGCCATTCAGAAAGGGTACATCTGGCTGGCGATTATCGGTGTTCTGAACAGTGCTGCGTCCGTTTACTACTATCTGCGTATTATGGTCTATATGTATTTCAAGGAATCTACTGAAGAGTTCGAGTGGGTACAGGTGACTGCTCCGGTTGCTCTGGCACTCGTGATTGCTGCAGCCGGTACACTTATACCCGGCATTGTCCCTTCAATTGTTCTTCAGTATGCACAGATGGCAGTTAAGCTCATATAGTCATTTTATTTATGCGGCATTTAATAAAGGGCGGCCTCTTGACGAGACCGCCCTTTGTCATTGCACGAATACATGTTAATATCCTCCCCGCAGGAGTGGAAATGGCACAACACGAAAAATGGACCTCACTCAAAATACTAGCATGGACGAAGGATTACCTTCTCTCTAAAGGGATTGAAAATGCTCGCCTGGAAGCAGAATGGCTTCTCTGCTCAGTTATGGCACTTGACCGGGTTGGCCTCTACCTGCAGTACGATAAGCCGTTAAGTGATTCCGAATTGGCGTTGTACCGTGAATTAATAGCACGCAGAGGCAGACGTGAACCACTCCAGCATCTCCTTGGCAGTCAGGAGTTTTACGGGCTAGATTTTGAAGTGTCACCCGATGTTTTGATTCCGCGTCATGATACAGAGGTTCTGGTGTCCGAAGCACTCGCCCGGCAACCAGGAGCTCGTTCGGTTCTTGATATTGGAACAGGCAGTGGTTGTATTGCTATTGCTCTGCAAAAGCAGCTTTCACAGTCAACTGTTACCGCTACGGATATTTCGGGAGCGGCGCTGGCCGTTGCCCGACGAAACGCAAGCAGGCTCGGCTCTTCCATTGAGTTTTTGCCAGGTAGTCTGTTTCTGCCTGTCTCCGGTCGCCGTTTTGATTTAATTGTGTCAAATCCGCCGTATATCCCTACCGTTGACATAGCTGCTCTTGAACCGGAAGTTCGTGATTATGACCCACGCGCTGCACTGGATGGTGGTAGTGATGGGCTTGATATATACCGGGTGCTTATTCCGTCTGCCGCTGAGTATCTTAACCCTGAAGGGTGGCTACTGGTTGAAATCGGCATTGACCAGGCCAACGATATTGAGCATCTCTTCAGGTGCTCAGGCTGTTACAATGAACCGATTATTGCCCGTGATCCCGGCGGAATTGAACGAGTTGTCGGGGCGCAACTAAAGGAGATGCCATGAACGTTGATGAAGCAAATACTATACTGACCACGGCTGACCTGCTTATAACTAAAGCCGAAGTCGAAGTAGCAATTACACGATTAGCGCACGAAATCACGTGCCAGCTTGATGGAGCCACTCCGGTGTTATTGTGTGTTATGAACGGCGGCCTTATCTTTACCGGCCAGCTTCTGACCCAGCTGGTGTTTCCACTGGAGGTAGACTACGTTCATGCAACTCGCTACGGGCATGAAACAAACGGTGCCAATCTGCATTGGACTGTCAGGCCGCAACTTGATTTAAAGGGGCGGACGGTTTTGCTGCTTGATGACATCCTTGACGAAGGAGTTACTCTGGCAGCAATCGCAGATTACTGCCGGCAACAGGGTGCTGCCGAAGTTCTTATGGCGGTCCTGGTTGAGAAGCTGCACCTGCGGAAAGTGACGCCTGGAATGCGTGCCGATTTTACCGGCATTGAGGTCGGTGATCGTTTCCTGTTCGGTTATGGGCTGGATTACAAAGGGTACTGGCGCAATGCACCAGGGATCTATGCGGTAAAGGGGCATTAGCCTTGCTCAGATTCAATTATATCCAATAATACGGTAAACTTTTGTGCTTACGGGAGGTATGTATGATCGATTCCTGGCTTGAAATAGCGTGCGATGTTCCAGAAGAACACGCTGAGGTAGTTGCTGATTTTCTGACACATCTGACCGGTAACGGCGTCTGTGTTGATAACCAGTGTGTTGATGCCTTCTCTACGAGTGAAATTCCAGATTCAGTACGTGTGGTGATAAAAGCCTACCTGCCTGCCGACAGTGACCCCTCACCTCAAATGCATGAGCTTGAAAATTTTATATCCGGACTATCGGAACGGCTTCCAACCGCTCGTTTCAGCAGCCCGATGCTTACAGCGGTTAATGCCGAGGATTGGAGCAGTAGTTGGAAAGTTCATTTCAAGCCGCTGCGAGTGGGGAAGCATCTTTTGGTTGTTCCGACGTGGGAGGAAGCGGCACAATTGCCGGATGATCTGGTTATACGTATTGACCCCGGGATGGCTTTTGGCACCGGTGGCCATGAAACAACGCGCCTTTGTCTGGAGCTATTGGAACAGGCAATGGAAAGTTGTGATACGCCTTCAACACCGTCACTCCTTGATCTTGGTACCGGTTCGGGAATCCTTGCCATGGCAGCGAGTCTGCTGGGAGGAGGGCGAATCCTTGCGCTTGATATTGACCCTGATGCGGTTGTTGTGGCCCGCGAAAATCTTGCGCTGAATGAGCTTTCAGATCGCGTTGAATGCGGTACTGCACCGCTTGAAGCACTTACAGAGAACTTTGATATCATATTGGCAAATATTCTTGCAGAGGAGTTAGTGCGATTGGCACCGTTTCTTATCGACCGGCTACATTCGGGAGGGGCCTTGATTCTCTCTGGAATACTGGGGGAAAAAGAACAATTAGTACGTCGTGGTTTTGACACACGGCCGCTGGAATATTGTCAAACGGCTTCTGCCGGGGAATGGGTTGCGATGCTCTACAGGAAAGCTGTCTCCCCGTGAGTGTGCGCCGCTTCATGATACAGTCAGGTGCCGTTTGCAATGGCACCGCCCGCTTTGACGGTTATATCTACAATCACATGATACGTGTTCTTCGCATGGGTAGCGGCGACTCGGTGCAATTTGTCGATGAAAACGGGCAGGTATATTCAGGTGTTATTAACCAGGTTGCCAAAGATTCGGTGACGATAAAAATAACCTCTTCCGGAACGACCTTGCGGAGCCATTCTACAGCACCGCATATTACTATCTGCCAGGCACTCCCCAAAGGCGATAAAATTGATTTGATTCTGCAGAAAGGGACCGAGCTCGGTGCCCACGATTTTTGCTTGTTTGGTGGGTGCCGTTCAGTGGCTAAAGTCCGTAATGATCAGCAGAAAAGCAAGCTTGAACGATGGCACCGCATTACTTCTGAGGCTGCACGGCAGTGCGGGCGCCCCGACGTTCCTGACGTCGTCTGGAAAGAACGTGCTGTGGAGGCTGCGGGGGGTGCCGGTCAGGAGCTCCGTCTTGTCCTGTGGGAGAATGAACATAATACGTCGTTGAAAGAAGTCCTTTCTGCGGCGGACATGCCATTATCGGTGATTGTCGCTATTGGCCCGGAGGGCGGCTTTGATCCTCATGAGGTAGACAGCTTCTCACAACACGGTTTTTTGCCGGTTTCACTGGGCTCGAGGATACTGAGAACCGAAACGGCAAGTATTGCTATTCTGGCTATAATGCAGTATATTTGGGGCGAAATGTGATTGAAGGCAGTCAACAAGGAGCCGCAAATGAAATGCCCTAAGTGCGGATTTAACAGCTTTGAATACTATGATATGTGTAAAAAGTGCTCCGCTGACCTGATCGGTTACAAACAGACATATTCAATCACCGCGTTGGTCCTCCCGCTTGAAGCAAAGGAGAAACTGGCGGCAGAGTCTCAATCGGCTGAAAGCGTGACTGATCAGACCATCGAAAACGTGGAAACGCACGACGACATATTCTCTTTTGATCTTCCCGATGATGCTCCTTCCCCGTCTATCCAAAGCACTGATGATCCGTTTAACTTTGATGCTCCATTACCTGAAGTAAAGCAGCCCGTAGTTGCTTCTCCGTCTGAAGATGATGTGTTTGCAGATCTTCTGGAATCAACTTCGCAGGCCGAAGAATCTCCTTTTGCGGCACCGGGCGCCGGCGCACCCGCGGCTGTGTCTGCGGTACAGAGTGCTGATTCCAGTTCCGGCCCGGGTGAGTTTGATCTTGAGAGCTTTTCCTGGGATGATACGCCCGTTGGAACCGCTGCACCCGGCGCTGTTGATGCTGAGGTGACTGATGATTTTGACTCTCTTTTTGGCGACATGAAAGACACTGCCCAGAAATAACCTCTCCTATCTACCTATCGTTACCGGAAAGAGCGGGTCGCCCCGCTCTTTTTTTCGTACAAGCCGGAGTCATCATGTCCCATCGTATAGCCATTCTTCCAGAAACCCTCACCAACAAGATAGCTGCGGGTGAAGTCGTTGAACGTCCGGCTTCTGTTATAAAGGAGTTGATCGAAAATTCACTGGATGCCGGTGCGACAGATATTTCTGTAGAAATCAACGCCGGTGGCAGAAGACGGATTCGCATCACGGATAACGGGCACGGCATGTCGAGAGAAGATGCGCTTCTCTCTCTGGAGCGACACGCCACCAGCAAGATCAGAGTTGACACCGACTTGGATACTATCACAACCCTTGGTTTCCGTGGCGAGGCACTTCCTTCAATCGCCTCGGTATCACGTTTTTCGCTCGCAACTCGTGAGGCCGGTTCACCTGAAGGAACCGAGATCGTTGTGGAGGGTGGGCGGGTTCGCGATGTCAAGGCGTGCGGCATGGCGCCGGGAACCGTTATCAGTGTCGAACACCTGTTTTTTAATCTGCCGGCTCGACTCAAATTCATGAAGAGCGCCGAAACCGAAACCGGTCATGTTGCCGATATTGTCGCTCGAATGGCCGTCTCCCGGCCTGATGTTGCCTTTTCCTGTACGAGTGACGAGCGAGAGATGCTGCGACTGCAGCGCAGTGACCTGGAGCGCCGGCTGGCACAGGTTGTCGGCAGGGAAAGTTCGCACCATCTCTATCAGGTTGCGGTACGTGGCGAATATACGGCAATAACAGGATTCGTCTCTGGCCCGGCGCTGGTCCGCTCAGGCACACAGGCCATTTATACCTATATTAACGGCCGTTTCATTCGTGACAAGGTTGTTCAGCATGCCGTCATGCAGGCATATCGGGGTGTCATTGACCGTGGTCGCTATCCGGTTGTAGCACTGTTCATTGAGCTCCCCCCGGGTGAAGTGGATGTAAATGTTCACCCGACCAAGCATGAAGTCCGTTTTAGACGTCAGGCTGCCGTACATGATGCATTACAGGGAGCGATAGAAGAGGTGTTGCGCCGTTCTCCCTGGCTGGTCGGGAAACCGGTTCAGCAGACAGCGCCGGCAGTCCCGACCGGCCAGGCGTACCGGGAACGGATAGCCGCCGCTGCCCAGGTTTCCCTGGATATGCCGCTGCAAAAGTTTGAAGCCGGGTACGCTGCCATTCAGGAAGCCGCTGGTACTTATGTAATGGGTGGAGCACAGGCCGGTACCGCATCAATTCAGACCACGACAATAAGCGAGCCGTGCGTCCCCTTTCAGGCGGAGCCACCACCTCATGAATCGGCCGGCTATTTTTCCTCGCTCTCGGTTATCGGGCAGTTTCACAGCGAATATATTCTGTGCCAGTCAGATTCCGAGCTGGTTGTCATTGATCAGCACGCCGCCAGTGAACGGGTTGCATATCAACTTCTCAAACAGCAATGCCGGAGCGGTGCGATCGAGTCGCAGCGTCTGCTGTTTCCCGAGACGGTTGAACTGACATTCAGTGAAGTTGCGGCTGCGACCAGGTTCGGTGCTGATCTGGCGGGAATCGGTTTTGAACTGGAACCATTTGGTGGTACGACGCTTATGATTTCAGCTGCTCCCCGCATGGTTGCTCGAAAGACACCGATCCTTTTAATTCGCGATATCCTGGCGGATCTGGAACGATTCGGCACCAGTGCCGCATTCTCGGAAGCGCTGGATAGCCTTCTTTCCCGTATTGCCTGCCACTCGGTTATTCGTGGTGTTCATATGCTCGACAACCGGCAGATCAGGGAACTGCTGCGGCAGATGGATCAAACCGATTTTGCCGCCAGCTGCCCTCATGGTCGTCCGGTGTCGTATGTTGTCACTCTGGCCGAGCTGCAAAAGATTTTTAAACGGACATGATGCCCACTCCTGCTGACAAAATTGTTATTATCTGTGGGCCGACCGCTTCCGGCAAGAGCGATCTTGCCGTGCAGCTGGCACACGCACTTGATGCTGAAATTATCAATGCCGACTCGATGCAGATTTATCGGGGGCTGGATATCGGGACGGCCAAGCCTGCGGCGGCTCAGCAGGGCGGGATTCGTCATCACTTGATTGATGTGGCTGATCCGGACCAGCAGTTTTCAGCCGCTGATTTTGCTGATGCTGCTGACGTCGCTATTCAAGATATCATTCGTCGAGGCAAGCGGGTTGTTGTCGTCGGTGGGACAGGGCTGTACATCCGGGCCCTCGTGTGCGGTCTGGTTGACTCACCCAGCGGGGTAGGTGATCTGCGAGAGGCCTTGCAGGAGGAAGCGGGCAGGGTTGGCAACGAGGCGATGCTGGAGAGGTTGCGGCAGGTTGACCCCGGGTTGGCGTCCGCACTGCACCCGAACAATCTGGTGCGCATCATACGTGCTCTGGAGGTGTACCAGTTGACTGGGATTCCGCTTTCCCGCTATCAGAAGGAACATGCCTTTGCGACGCGGCGCTACAACACGTTTCAGATCGGCATTTCGGTTGATCGGGCTGCGTTGTACGAGCGAATTGACGGACGAGTTGAACAGATGGTGGCTGCTGGGCTTCTGGATGAGGTGAGTAGTCTGTTGAAGCGAGGAGTTGGTCGGGATCTCAAATCCATGCGCTCGATCGGCTACAAGGAGGCTGCCGCTCACCTCAGTGGTGAGCTTTCTGTTGATGAAGCTGTCCGCCTGATCAAGCGGAATACGAGGCATTACGCAAAGCGCCAGCTGACCTGGTTTAAGGCTGATCCTGACATATTGTGGTTTGAATATCCCGAGAAGTTTGGTATTATGCTGCAACATGCAATTGAATTTTTTGAGCGACGGGAGGCGTAAAGCAATGTCCAAGGCACCTTTTAATATTCAGGATCAATACCTCAATCAGGCTCGTAAAGAGCGCGTGCGGGTTGCAGTCGTTATGATGTCGGGTGATAAGCTGGAAGGTTTCATAAAATCATTCGATAACTTCTCCGTGTTGCTTGACTCCAGCGGTGATATGCTGATCTACAAACACTCCATAGCCACCATCACCTCTGCTGATGGTACCTTCAAGCTTCACCAGTAACCACTCCATCGCAGTCTCTCAGGCCGACCAGGTCTGAGAAACTGCTTCTTGAAGCGACCAATGTCCAAAGGCACAAAAATCCTATTCGGTGCGGCGCTCCTGCTGGTTATTCTTGCAGCAGTCATACTGTATTATTCCTCTGCAGTTTTTATGCAGCTGTTTATTGCGTTTGCGCTTGCCTATATACTGAACCCGACGGTGGAGCGCCTCGAACGGAGAGGGATAAAACGCCCGTACGGTATTCTGGTCGTATTCTGTCTGACAGTCATTGTGTGCGGTGGTTTTGCGGCTTTTTTTCTTGTCTCGATAATGGGCGAGTTTTCAAGTATGCAGCTCAATCTGCCGGCGTATATCCAGCATCTTTACGAAATTACACCTGTGACGATAAAAGAACATCTTGGGGTTGATACGACCGACAAGCTTGCGCTTAGCCTGAATGAGCTGCTGCAGCAGATTCGTGGTGCCGCTCCTGATCTGCTCAAACCGCTATTGGCTTTTCTGCAGAAAGCGTTCACTTCGACGGTGGGTGTGCTGCTTGCCGTGTTGGGGTACCTGATAATACCGGTCTATCTGTTCTACCTGCTGTTCGATCTGCCGCAACTCAAATCCTTCATAGAGTCATTTATTCCAGAGCGCTTTCGCCCGGTATATTTCCGAAAACTGGCCGAAATTGATACCGTGCTTTCCGGTTTTGTTCGGGGGCAGTTATCAGTCTGTGCTATTTTGACCGTCCTGTACAGTGTTGGTCTGTATGTTATCGGTATCGATCTCGCAATTGCTATAGGCACGCTTGCCGGTATTACGTTCATTATCCCGTATGTCGGCACAATGATCGGTATCTGTCTCTCCGTCACAATGGCGCTGCTTAAATTTAATGACATCCTGCACCCGTTGCTCTGTCTGGGGTGGTTCGGGGTTGTCCAGTTGCTTGAAGGAACTTTTATCACTCCCAGAATAGTAGGCAACACGGTTGGACTGCATCCTCTGGTGGCTATAATATCCCTGCTGATTGGCGGCCAGCTTTTCGGCATAGTGGGGATGCTGCTCGCTGTGCCGGTTACGGCGGTACTGCAGGTTTTTCTTCGCTCTTTGGCCGGGTATTATCGTAATTCAGAGTTTTACCGGGAGGAGTAATGGCTGGTATTCTGATTGAATCTGTTGCTGCCGGATCGCTTGCTGCCGAATTGGAGATGGAGGCGGGTGATCGCCTGCTGGCTATAAACGGACAACCGTTGCGCGATCTGATCGATTACAGCTATTACGCCGCCTCTGAAGAAGAGTTGCTGCTGGAAATTGAAAAACCTGACGGCGAACTGTGGGAGCTGGAGGTTGAGCGGGACGCGGGAGAGCCGCTCGGTGTGACGTTTGCCGCCCCTGCACCCGCCCGCTGTGCCAATAACTGCCTGTTCTGTTTTGTCCATCAACTCCCCAAAGGACTCCGTAAACCACTGTATGTGAAAGATGAAGATTATCGACTCTCCTTTTTAAACGGCAACTATGTCACACTGGCCAACTTGAAAGCTTCGGCTCTGAACCGTATCATCGAACAACGTCTTTCCCCCCTGTACATATCTGTTCATGCGACAAACCCTGATCTCCGGGAACACCTGCTCGGCAAAACAGGAATCCCGCCAATTCTTGAACAACTGCAGCGGTTGGCCGCCGCCAGGATTGTCATGCATACACAGGTCGTACTTTGTCCCGGACTCAATGACGGAGAGGAGCTGCAGCGCACGGTGGCAGAGTTGGCTGCTCTCTATCCTCTGGTACAATCATTGGCGATTGTACCGCTGGGACTCACTGCTCATCGCCAGAAATTGCCCCTTTTAACGGCGGTAGATGCGGACTATGCCCGTAAATTTATCGCTGTTTGGCAGCCACAGGCAGAAAAACTGCGCAAAAAACTGCGACAGCCGTTCCTGTTTCTGGCGGATGAATTCTACCTTAAGGCGGATATCATCTTTCCGTCACTGAAAGAATACGGTGATTTCCCGCAGATCGAAAACGGGGTCGGCATGGCGCCGCTTTTTTTAAAGGATGCCGCGCAGGTGGTGCGCAGAGCGGGGCCAATAGGGATGTTCCGGGCTACCGTAGTCACCGGTGTCTCGTCGTTCGGGTTTGTGAGTGCTTTTCTGGCGGAGCTGGCAGAAAAATGCGGCGTTGATCTGGTGCCTCTGGCGGTTGAAAACAGACTGTTCGGACCACGTATTACGGTAAGCGGACTGATTGCCGGAAATGACATCATAGCTGCACTGACGGGGCACACAATCGGTTCATGTCTGCTTGTGCCGGATGTTATGCTGAAAGAAGGGGAGGGAGTGTTTCTCGATGATGTCTCACTCGGCGATCTGGAGCGGAAGATCGGATGTCCGGTTGTTGTTTTTGATTCAACTCCGCGCGGTTGCTATACAATCCTGAAGTCGGTGCAGAAACGAACTCAATAAAAGCCGAAATCGCATCCTCCCAGCTGCTTTACACAATACATGGCGCTATCGGCATTCCGAATGAGTGCGTCCATGTCTATTCAATCTTCAGTTTTTTGCGTTAAAAAAGGAGGCTCCTGTTGGGAACCTCCTTTTTGAATTAATTGGTTTAATGCGTGGTTACAGTTTAAATTGTCGTACCAACCGCTGCAGCTCTTCGGCATTGCCATAGAGTTGGCTGGCAGCGGTTGCCGATTGGTGTGCGCCGCTGGCAGTATCCTGTACTACCTGAGTAATCTGCTGCATGTTGTTTGAAATCTCACTTGTGGTTGCTGTTTGTTCCTCTGCAGCGGTGGCGATCTGGTTAACCTGTGTGGCAACATCGTTTACCTGATCCAGAATATCACGCAGGGCATCTCCGGATTTTGCTGCCTCAATGGTGCCGGCTTCCACCTGCTGAACTCCCTGCTCCATTGCCGCTACAGCACCTTTTGTTTCTCTCTGGATCGCCTTGATCATTTCGCCGATTTCTTTAGTGGCGCGGGTGGTGCGCTCTGCCAGAGCGCGTACTTCATCAGCCACAACCGCAAAGCCGCGACCCTGCTCACCGGCACGGGCGGCTTCGATAGCGGCGTTCAGGGCGAGCAGGTTGGTCTGGTCAGCAATGTCTTCAATCGTGCCGATAATGGCGCCGATCTGATCGGAACGTTCGCCCAGGCTTTCCACCGTTTTTGCCGATTCCTGAACTTTTTCGGCAATCTGCCCCATAACAGCCACCGTTCTTTCAACTACACCGGCACCGTTCTGTGCTGATTGCGTGGCCCGATGTGCACCTTCTGCCGCCATCTGGCAGTTCTGGGCGATGTCTCCTGAGGTGGCAGACATTTCCTCTCCGGCGGTGGCAACAGTTGCTGATTGGGCGGCAACCTCTTCCGCACCGGTTGCGATTCGCTCGGCGGTCGAGTTGAGCTGGCTGGAGGCTGACGCGACCTGGGTGGATGTGGTGGATATCAGGCTGATGATGCCGTGCAGCTTGTCGAGGAACTGATTGAACATCCGGCTGATTTCAGCAATTTCGTCGTGCCCGGAGACATTCATGCGTTTGGTCAGATCACCTTCGCCCTGAGCGATGTCGGTGATACGTGTATTAAGGTCCGTAAGCGGGCCTTTGATCGAAACGATGATGACAAAACTGATAATGGCCGCCAAAATAAGTGCCAATAACGTCAGGCCGAGCAGTATCGTCATAATCCGTTTCTCAAATGTTGCCGAATCTTTGATTCCCTCTCCCATCAATGTGTCAATAGACTCGGAAAACTCCTGAATCCTGGTTTCCAGCTTGTGAATCGGTTCTTTGTAGGCTGAGAGAGCTGTATTGGCATCCTGGGGCGTGGTTAGTTCACCGGCTTTTATTTTGTCATATACCGTACTAAAGCCGCTGGTATAAGCGGTCAATTCAGTCCGTATCTCCGTTAAAGTTGTTTTCCCCTTGGCCGCAACCTCCTGATTGTGAAGTTCACGTAGTGTTTTGTCGATTGCATCAAGGCGCTTATGGCTGCGCTCCAACTGTTCGTCAAACTTCTTGTGGAACTCTGCCACTTTGTCAGGAGCGGCAATATTCAGGAAGATATCTTTTTCAAAGCGACGTAGTGCCAATATATTGGCCCGTGACCGCTGGGCGTTTTCTACCAGAGAGGCTTCTTTTACGGCCAGTGTTTCAAGTTCATTCTGCATCTGATTTACGCCCCAGTAGCCAACACCGGCCAGTAATGCAATGAACAGGCAGAGAATGGTGAAGGAGGCGATGAGGCGGGTCCCGATTTTCATATTTGATAACATGGCTAACTCCTCAAATAAAAGATGAAGGTAGATGAAAACCATAAATTCATTGTATATGTCAAGAATTCTAATGAACGGATAAGATCAACGTACTATTTGACCTGTGTCAAAGCGTTGCTCAATTAATGCTGATACCATCCAAATAAAATTTAAAAGCAGGTATTAACACATGATCCGCATAATTATGGGCATCCTGATCCTTGTCCTTCTGCCCGTATCAGTACTGGCAGCCCCGACAATCACCTGTCACTGCTTTACCGACCGCGCGTATGACCCTTCCAGGCCTGCACTTGCGGACCCCTATTTTCTGGCAACCACGCAAAATTCGTTTTTTGCGGTGCTGTTCACAGTTGATAAAAAAAAGATAGTGATAAAAAAACAGACCGGAAGCTCCGCAGATGATCTGTGGGTTGGCTACTGGATTGCTTCTAAAACCGGAGTGCCGGCGGAAACGCTGCTTGATCTGCGGGGGAAAAAGGGGGCGTGGAAAGAGGTGCTTGCGCCGATGGGGCTTCCTGTAAAGTCACTCGGTGAGCGGTTTACCGCTGAAGTCACAGCCGACGCCCCTGTTGCCCGTCTCGCACAGATGGTCGTCGATGATGTACTGGTCAGATATCATCTCCTTGGAGAACAGGAATTGTCTGTCTTACGGAAAGAATGGGCTACGAACCAGGAGGTGATTATTACCGCTCTGCTTGTTTCAAAGAGCAGACGATCGTCAGTCGGTATATTTCGGGAGGTGAAGAAAGGGGTGAAGAGCTGGGGAGCGCTTCTGAATGAAGCACGGATTCAGCCATCGGGGATGCAGGCAGAATTTACCGCACTTCTGAAATAAAAAAGGACTCCGGTATGGAATCCCTTTTCGTCTGTGATCTACCTTTTTGCAGGCATGCGCCGCTGCATCCTGCCACCCATGGATGCCATCTGGTGCCTTTGGAGAGCACCCAGGCTCTCCAGGTGGAACTGGAACCAGAGATCGCCATAGGCACGCATATTCATCTTTTTGCCCTTTTCAAGGCACTCCAGGTTGTCTTTCAGCTTCTCGTCACCCGGGTTCTTTTTCAATCCCTTGGCAAGAATTTCCTTCGCACGTACGGACTCACCACTCTCGTTCATGCAGTAGGCATACAGACTCCAGAGCATCGCTTCCTTGCCGTTCCATTGTACTGCGCGATCAAACGTACTGATCATCTTGTCCTTTTTTTGGCGTTTCATGTAGGACACTGCAAGCATGGCGGTGGCAGCCCAGTTTTTGAAGAACGATTTTTCAAGATGGGGGAATGCGTTGGAGAAGTCACGTTTCATATAGTAGATCATGCCGATTTGCGATTCGAGCTGTCCTTCAACATACAGTTGCCATTTGCTGTACTGCAGGGCATCCTTCAATTCACGGATCGCTTTTTCAAAGCGGGGCGGCTGAGCTTGCAGGTCTTTGCCCGCCGTTTCAATGGAGGCCATAACCTTTTTCATAGTGATGCGTGAAAAGAGGACAAATACCAGTCCGAAGACAATGAAAGCGACAATCAATGAACCCCACCAGGCCAGCTTGAGGACGAGCATCATAATCAGCAGCACAGAAATTGAAGCTGCTGCGGAGATAAGAATGTTATACATCAGGAATTCCTTTCATACAGTAGAGGCACTAGGATAAACGGAAGCTAACCCTTGGGGTCTGCCGGGGTCATCTGTCCATTTTTTTCGGTAAATTTTGCGATGATGATGCGCCGGCCCGGTTTGAGAGCGACTTTTGTTTTCACATTATTCCAGGCGGAAAGCAGCTTAGTGGATACGTTGAAGCGTTTGGCCAATGAACTGAGCGTATCACCACGTTTTACAACATAATATTTTGCAAAACTGCCTTTTGAGGCAGATGCTGTTTTAACTGCTCTGCCTTCATGGCTGAAGTCAACGGTCTGCTTGACCGGTACGAGTAGCGATTTCCCCGCAATGCGGCTTTTGGCATTCAGTCCGTTCAACTCTGCCAGGGTTGCAGGAGAAGTGCCGAAGCGGCTGGCTACACTTTTGAGTGTGTCTTTTTTACGCGCTTTATAGCGGCTGTAGAGAACCCGCTCGGTGAAACGCTGATCTACGGCAACTTTTGCATATTCAGTTTCAAATCGCTGCTTGCTTCCTTTCGGAATTTTCAGCAGATAATCGGGATAGTTTGGAGGGGTACACCAGTGGCGCAGGTCCGGGTTAAGCTCCTTGATCGACTCGTAGGTTGTACCGCTCAACTGCGCAGCGAGATCAAGATTGGTGCGGGACGGAATCGTGACGGTATCATATTCAATCGGTGTCAGATAGGCTATGTCGGTGAAGCCGTAACGGGCAGGATCTTTGGCAATTATGGCCGCCGCCAGAAGTTTTGGAACATATTCTTTCGTTTCGCGCTTCAGATAAGATCCCTGGGATATTTCCCAGAAGTTACTGGTATTATACATGCTGATGGCACGCAGAATCTTGTTTTCACCGGCGTTGTAGCCGGCTGTTGCCAGATACCAGTCACCTTTGAACATGCCGTACAGCTCTTTCAGATACAGCGCCGCAGCGGTGGTTGCCTTGACCGGATCCTTGCGTTCATCGATCCACTGATCGATACGCAGTGCATAGCGTCGTCCGGTATCGGTGACGAACTGCCACGGGCCGACTGCGTTGGCCCAGGAGCGCGCATGCATCTGGAAGCCGCTCTCGATCATGGCGACATACACCAGATCTTCCGGCATTCCTTCACGTTTCAGAATTTCTTTCATCATCGGAATATAGCGGGAAGAGCGTGAGAGCCAGCGTGAGAAAGACGGCTTGCCGCTGGTTTGGAAATAATAGAGAAAATATTCAACTTTGCTGTTCAGAGCCAACGGGATATCGGAAAGCGGCAGGTTCACATCAGGCAGTTCAAGTTCACTGTCCTCATCTCCGGAGTCACGTAGCTCTTCAAGCGAAAAGAGTGCTGCAACCGGCGCTGGTTCGGCGGAAGCAGTCGTCACTGCCAAGCCGTCAGCAGGAACCAGCGCAGGAGGTTCGATTGTCTCAAATAGCGGAGTATTCGGCCTGGTCAGCTCAGTCAGGAGCGGCTGGACCGGTTCCATGGCAGCAACCGGAAGGGCGTACATAAGTGCTGTAATGGCGATTACAACGTATGTAATGAGAGAATTATTTTTCATAGGAAGCGGCATTATAAAGGAAGCTGTCAGGAAAGTCAATGCCGCGAAAACCCTTGTAAAACGGGCTGTTATTGTTGAGGAGTGTGCTGGTCTGATGAGCGGGGATGTTTGGCGTTGCCGATAAAGAGCCCACCGGGGTGGGCTCTTATGTTTAGTCTTCTTTACAGACTACAGTGCCGATGTGCGTTCTTTCTGCATCGCCTCACGACCGGCTTCTATAGCCGATGCTAATACGGATTTCTTTTCGACAAATGCTTCTTTGCCGTCTTCAACGGCGTTTTTGATTTTTTCCTGGGCTTCCTTGGCGTATTCCTTGATTTTGTCTACGGCATCTTCAGTCAGGTCAAGAATGTCCTCACGCATTTCGCGCCCGCTTTTTGGTGCGTATAACAGAGCTAGCCCAGCTCCGATTGCTGCTCCGGCTACAAAAGATACCAATACCGTTCCTGCTGATACTTCACATTTGTCTGACATAATTACATACCCCCTCGTTTTTTGAGATAACTTGCTAACATGTATTTTCCTGCTACTTTGGCACCGGTCGCCCAGACTGAAGTAGCATTAAGAGCACCGGTAACAACCCGTACCGAGCGGTTGATCGTACTTAAATTGGTGCCTGTTTCCCCCAGGGCCGACATGAAGGATGTGACGTCGTCGGTATGTTCGGCGATACCGCTACCAACAGTTTTTAACTCTGCCAGAACACCGGTCAGCTCCTGCAGAGTCGGTTTCAGTTCGCTCCGAACCATCTCCGCCAGCTCTCCGACCGAGGCAGCAGTCCGTTTGATGGTCAGAAGAGTCGGAATCAGTGTCAGAACCAGAATACAAAGCGCTACTGCTACAACTATCAGGGCAATTCCAGTCAATGGCATTAGTTCGTTCTCCCGTACAGGTTAATCG
This sequence comes from Geobacteraceae bacterium, assembly GCA_043743795.1. Lineage (GTDB taxonomy): Bacteria > Desulfobacterota > Desulfuromonadia > Geobacterales > Pseudopelobacteraceae > JACRCG01. Next base: position 16,720 of record JAYTVV010000192.1, on the reverse strand, counting down.
GATATTCTTGAGCGAAGTATAGAGCAATTCGGGAAAAATTCAATGCCTAAAGATTATTTAACGCATCCGGGCATCATTTTCGAGACAATCTTGTCTACCGCAGAATACGGGTCTACGCGGCGATCACTCATGCTGGTTGCAACTTCATCAAGATAGTTACTCTGAGCCATGAAAGATAGAGCCTTTTTGAACAAAGTGTCGCGTAAAACGTTCATGAAATGGCGTTGGTTGCGTTCGCGCAGAAAGTTGTTGACTGTTCCGCTTGACAGGAAAAAGTCACGATGGGCCAGGATCTCATCGGTTAATTCACTGATACCGGTTCCACGCTGTGCTTCGGTTTTTAATACGTTCGGACTCCAGCTGTCTTCCACTGCATGACGCATTTCCAGCATAGTATTTAGTTCCCGGGCTGTCCGGTCTGCGCCGTCACGATCGGCCTTGTTGACGACAAAAATATCACCGATCTCAAGGATGCCGGCTTTTATCGCCTGAATGTCATCACCGAGTCCCGGCACCATGACGACACAAGTCGTATGTGCCTCTTTGACGATATCCACTTCGTCCTGTCCGACACCAACGGTTTCAATAATAACAATGTCCATCCCGAGGGCATCCATTACGAGGGCGACATCAGAGGTTGAGCGGGAAAGGCCTCCGAGTGCTCCCCGGGTGGCCAGACTGCGGATGAAGACACCTTCATCACAGGAATGACGATTCATGCGGATACGATCACCCAGAATTGCACCGCCGGTAAAGGGGCTGGTAGGGTCGATTGCAACGACGCCGACTTTTTTTCCCCGTGAGCGAAACGATGCCGTCAGTTGATCGACCAGAGTTGATTTTCCTGCGCCCGGCGGGCCGGTAATGCCGATGATATAGGCTTTCCCGGTGTGGGGATACAGCGCTTTAAGCTCTTCAATCGCCTCGGGGCGTCCGTCGTCGATATCGCGCATAAGCCGTGCGGCGGCGCGAATGTTGCCTTGTAAAACCTGTTCTGCGAGAGACATGGGACACCTGCCGGATAATTTAAATGTCGTATTTGAAACAGATCGTTATGTAAACCTCGGGAAACATAGATGAAGAATACTATTCTCTAGCAGTCTCCCAGGCGCTTTTCGGGAACAAGGTAGTTCCGGATGTAATTGGCGACCGCTTCCTCGACGGAGGTGACCGGGGCGGTATAGCCGGCCGACCGGATCTTAGAGGTGTCAGCACAGGTCAGGTACTGGTAGGTGTTGCGGATCGACTCCGGCATATCGATGTATTCAATGTTTATCGGCTTATCCATGGCATTGAATACCGCCCCGGCTAATCGGTTCCAGCTGACTGTCGTTCCGCCGCCGACATTAAAGATGCCGCCTGCACTCTTGTGTTGAAGGAAATGGAGCGTCATGGCGGCGGCATCTTTGACATAGATAAAGTCGCGCAGCTGCTCACCGTCGCCATATTCCGGGCGATGTGACTTGAACAGCTTCAGCTTGCCGGTTGCACCGATCTGTTCATACGCCTTGAGGACGAGTGAACGCATTTCTCCCTTGTGCTGCTCGTTGGGACCATACACGTTGAAAAATTTAATACCGACAATTTTGTCGAGCAACCCTTGACGTAGTGCCCACAGGTCAAAGAGCTGTTTTGAATAGCCGTACATATTAAGCGGCCGGAGGAGCGGCAACTGGCTGTTGTCATCGATAAAGCCATGTTCACCGTCACCATACGTTGCGGCACTGGAGGCGTAGATAAAGCGGGCGTCAGCCGCCAGAGCTGTCAGGGCAAGTTTGCGTGAATATTCAAAATTGTTTTTGATCAGATACGTGGCGTCAGGTTCTGTTGTGGCCGAACAGGCACCGAGGTGGATCACCGCATCCAGTTTGTTTCCATTGCCCAAACGACTTCCCAGAGAACCGTCATCCAGCAGCCGCTCGAAAGCATCCTTCTCAAGATAATCCATGAAGCGGAGCGGAGATAAGTTGCGCCATTTGTCCGTATGCCCCAGATGGTCAACAATCAGAATGTCTTCCCTGCCAAGCCGGTTTAAATGCTGAACTACTGCACTGCCTATCAGGCCTGCTCCTCCGGTTACTATGATCATCGTCGTGTCTCCTGTCTGATTTGGGCAGTTAATGCTTGCAGCAGTTCGCTCTTGCTGCGTGGTAGATATCCATTATCACGAAGATCAATTCCGAGCAAGAAGAGTGAACGGGATATTTCGGCAACCAGCGGCACAGCGCCAAGCTCCTTCTGTACGTCTTTCTGTAGAAGGATTTCCGTTGGGGCGCCGTGGGCCAGTAATCTCCCTGATTGTAAAACAATGGCCTCTTCTGCCCATCCGTAGGCAAAATCCAGGTCGTGAGTCGCAATAATGATGGTCATGCCGGCGCTGTGCAACTGATCGAGAACGGTTGTCAACTCTTCCTGCATGGTGCCGTCAAGTCCGGCCATCGGCTCATCCAAAACGATTACCTCCGGCTGCATGGCTAGTACCCCGGCGATACAGACCCGTTTTTTCTGACCGTAACTCAGGTTATGCACCGGTTTATCGGCGGACTCTGACATTCCTACCATACGCAAAGCTTCCTCCACCCGTTCGCGTACCACTTTTTCCGGAAGCCCCAGATTCATCGGCCCAAAGGAAATATCCTCCCGGACACTGGCTGAAAAAAGCTGGCTGTCCGGATTCTGAAACACCAGGCCGACCTTTGAACGCAGTTTTTGCAGCTCACTCCGTTTGTAGCTGAATGAGGTTCCTTCCCACTGCAGCTCTCCGGCAGAAGGGCGCAGGATGCCGTTCAGATGCAGAAACATGGTCGTCTTGCCGGCGCCGTTGGCACCCAGCACAGCGGTGCGCGTGCCACGGCGTATCATCAGGGAACAGTTGTCAAGGGCTCTTGTGCCGTCAGGGTAACGGTACGAAACATCCATAAGAGTTAAAATTGCAGTACTCATGGCAGCATCACCGCCAGAATAATCAGGAGAACACCGGAAAACGCGGCACTTGAGATGGAGCGGGTGGAGCCGGGGTAGTCATGATGCAAAAAGCGGAGTGCGCCGTCGTTGCCCCGGGCCAGCGCTGCGAGATGGAGTGCCTGACTGCGTTGCCAGACCTGTACGGCCAGGTTGGCAATCATCCCTCCCAATGATCGAAGTGAATGTGAAAAGGTTGCATATCCAAGGCGCGCAGACTGGGCGGTGATCGTTTCATGAACCGCTTCAGAGAGGACGAAAAGAGTGCGGTAGCAGAGGGTCATCAGGTCAAGCAGGGTGTCCGGCAGCCTGCAGCGTCGCAGAAGCGAAATGATATCAGAAAGCGGTGTTGTCAGAGCGAGAAAGAGCAGCGCGGTCAGGCAGGCAAGTGAGCGACAGCAGATCTGGGCGATACGGGGCAACTCAGATTTTGCCGGGTGGAGCGATAGCCAAAAGGAAGAATTATGTGAAAAATCGAATGACACCAACAATGACAAAGCACTTGCCGATAGAAAGAGCAGCGCTGGAGCTGCCACTCGCAGGTAACGGAGAAGAGGGATGCCCGCGCCAAAGGTCGCAGCTGCAACCAGGATGAGTGCTATCAGCAGGGCTGCTTGCGGTGAACCAGCCGCAAAGGCGGCAATCATACCGCAGAATGAGAAAAAACCTTTGGCGACAGGAGTTACCTGTCGCCAGCGGTTTGTATAGGCGGACTGTTCGGTCAGCACTTGGCTCCCCCGTCGTTCTCGCGGCGCATCCTGGCCTTTGTTGTGGAAACTCCGATGTAATAGCCGATAAAACCTGCACCCAAAGCGGCCTGCAGAGCGAAAAGGAGAGAGCCGACCTCGCTGCTGGGCGGCTCCATAAAAGGTTTTGCCCATGGCTTGTAGCCGGGGGCGATGTTTCCTACCAGATCCTTTGCCTTGTCATCGGCGCCGGTAAATATTTCCGCCTGTTTGCCATCGGGTCCCTGTGCCGGTCTCTTGACCAGCCAGAGCGGCAGCGCCACCAGAGCGATCACCGCCAGCAGGAGCAGCATGTTCTGATAGCGTTTCACGCCTGTACTGCCTGCGCTGTTGTGACCTTCATCTCCTGAAGTTCCCGTGCATTGAAGCGAACAAGCGCGTTCATTACCATAACCGTCAGGAGCCCTTCTACGATTGCCAAAGGCAGTTGAGTAAACGCAAAAACCCCGGCAAATTTTACGAAGGAAGCCGCAAAGCCGGCAATCGGATCAGGGAAGGCAAATGCCAGCTGAGCCGAGGTGGTGATGTAGGTTAATAAGTCTGCCAAAGAAGCAGCGAGGAAGACCGACACTCCGAAAGGGAGTCTGGCCGACTTGGCAAGACGAAAGATAACTGCAGCGGCAAATGGCCCGACAATCGCCATGGAGAAAATGTTTGCGCCGAGAGTCGTCAGGCCGCCGTGGGCCAGCAGGATTGCCTGAAACAGAAGCACCACCGCGCCGATTGGCGCCATTGCGGCAGGTCCGAACAGTATCGCCCCCAGGCCGGTGCCGGTCGGGTGAGAACAGCTGCCGGTTACTGATGGCAGTTTCAGGGCAGAAAGAACGAAGGTGAAAGCTGCCGCAACACCCAGTAACATCCGCTGTTCAGGGTTTTCCTTGACTCTTTTGTTTATCGTATGCAGGCCGTGGCCGACAAAAGGAGCAGCAGCGATGCTCCAGCCGATGGCGTGTTTTACCGGCAAAAAACCTTCCATAATATGCATAAATAAATCTCCTGATTGTTGTGCGTAAAACAAAAAAAGTCCGCACCTGCGAGAGCAGCATGCGGACTTTTCGTATTTAAAGTCACATTACGCGTGTTCCACTTCCCGATCCCTCGGAAAACAACAGGTGGTAGGGATCAATGGCAGGTCTTCTGGCTCGCGAATCACCCTCCAGGCGCCTTCCCGGTCTTGCGACCAGTGACATAATGCCTTTTGTCCTCGCTTACAGCGGCGGGTCCGCGGAGGAATCATTCCAACTTCAAAAAATCTGAAATTGGAAGTACACCTCACTTCCCTATCAAGCCCTTGCGGGCACCGTGATCCGTTATTCAATTGTCAGACAGCTGATAATAAATTATGAACGGCCAAAATATCACGCACCCGGTATCATGTCAAGGCGGATTGTCTTTATTAATCAGAGATATAACTGTTCGTTTTCGTTCCTTTGCAAGCCTGTTGCTATGCCGATGCTGGTTGTTTTGTCAACTCGTAGACAGATGCAAATTTTGTTCTGCATACCGGACAACCTTGCATGGAAAGAGGTTTCTCCAGGCGACACTCGGCCAAAAGTTTGTCATTTCCGAAGATCTCCACTGCCGGGCCATCTGCCCGCACCTCTCCTTCATGCAGAACAATAACCCGTTCACATAGTTCCAACACCATATCCAGATCATGACTGGTGAAAATTTTTGTATGCTTGAACTCTTTTAACAGCCCCATGAGTTGGCGACGCGCAAACGGATCAAGGCCATTGGTCGGCTCATCCATGACTAAAATATCAGGTGACATTGAGAGTACAGTGGCAATAGCTGCACGCTTCATTTCACCTCCGGAAAGAAGGTACGGAGGCTTGTCGCGTAGATGACCGGCACCGACCAGTTCCAATACTTCCATGACCCATGGTTCCACGTCAGCTGTCGTATATCCAAGGTTAAGCGGGCCAAAAGCAACATCATCAAAGACTGTCGGCATGAAAAGCTGATCGTTCGGATCCTGGAACACCATGCCAACCGTTCGTCTGATGCTGGGCAAGGTTCCTTTGGAAAGAGGCGTATGGCCGATATGGATAGAGCCGTCGCTTGGCTCCAGGCAACCATTAAGGTGTTGCAGAAGAGTTGATTTTCCAGCGCCGTTGGCTCCGATGATGCCGACTGACTCGCCGTGAGTTATGATGAACGAGACATCTTTAAGGGCAATAGTGCCATCGGGATAGATGTGGCGCAGGTTTTTTATTTCGACAATATGGTGACTCATAGAAACAACTTCGTGATAAACAATCCCAGGATGTGTGAAACATTCTGAAATCGAAGGAATATGAATAATGCGGACCAAGCCAGTATAAAGCAGATCTCCCGTATACCAAAACTGGATTGTCGGCTGCTATGGAATTCTCCGGTGAAGCCGCGGGCGAGCATTGCCATATGGATACGTTCTGCCCGTTGCCAGGTTCGTAACAGCAGATGCCCTATCAGGGAGCCAAAGCTCCGGATACCATCTCCTTTCCTGCCACAGGAGCGTAATTCACGCGCCCGGGAAGCTCTGGCGCCTTCATCGGCAAGTACAAAGATGTAGCGATAAAGAAACAACAACTGAACAGCAAAAACTTGCGGCATTCCCAGACGCTCAAGTGCTTGACAGACAGAAGTAAAGCCGGTCACTCCTACCAGAATAAATGCCGACCCTACGGTTAATACGGATCGAGCCAGGATTGAGGCAAACGAAATCCACCCCCCTGATATTCCAAGAGGGCCTATATGCATAATAATCTCGCGATCGAATAGTGGATTAAATACCCCGACTACCAGCACAAATGGGCAAAGGAGTGCTATTTTCCTGGCGATGAAAACTGGTGGAATGGAGCTGAGTGCAATCATGGCTGCAGGGAAAATGAAGAAAGGGATCAAAGCTGATAGTTCATATCTGCTGTATGAAACGACACAAAGAATGAAAACGAGAGTAACCATAACCTTTGCCCTGGCATCTAATTGATGAATCGATGTGTTGCTACGGGCAAGAAGCTCCAGACGCTTAAGATCAAGTACTGCGTTGCCGATTGAAGACATGATCGTCCTTTGATTGGGTATGGGGAAGGCAGTGATGGATGCATTACAGCATCATTTTGTCAGGCAGTCTGAGTCCGTTTTTTCAGTACAAACCCGATCACAAAGGCAAACATCAAGGTTATGGTGCCGCCAACAAGCCCTGCTATGCTGGTGGCGACAAGGTCTTTAGGTTCTTCCGGTTTTAGTTCTTTTTTCTTTGTTTCAGCCGGTTTTCTGAATGAATAGTCCGGCAGGAAAGTTGTACCCTCTTGGATAGAACCAAAAATTTTGTGGATTCCCTGTTGCGAAGCTGTCAGCTCCTTTTTGCCGGTTACTTTGGTGATAGCCCTCTCCAGTCCGTCAGGGTATCCGGATGCAAACCATGAGAAAAAGCCACCGGTGATAACAGCAGCAATTATAAAAGCAAGTACGACATTTCGAACAGGATGGCGACCAATAGGCCGGGCGTTCAGGGCAGCCTTGAGGATTTCCGGCCGTGCTTTATACACGAACGATACAACGGCAACAGTTACAAAGCCCTCCACCACTCCAATTGCCAGGTGAATTGGCTGCATCAGTAGTAGAAATGTTGAGAATGGTAAAGCGGAAATGCCCGAGAACAGTGTCTCTGCTACGACGCTGAACGGGCCCAGTTGCAACCCGACAATGGCCGAGATCATCGCTGCAGCTGCTATCCGCGCCTGAGTAGGGTTTACACCGATGATTTTCTTGTAGATAAACGGATAAATAACAAATGCCGGCCAGAAACCCATATTGAAAATATTACAGCCAAGTGCCAATATACCGCCGTCTGCAAAAAACAGTGCTTGCACAACCAGTACTGATGCCGTTGTGAGAAAGGCTGCATATGGGCCCAGCAGAATCGTCAGCATCATTCCCCCTCCCAGGTGACCGCTGGAGCCGGTGGCTGGAATGGTGAAATTAATCATTTGAGCAGCAAATAAAAAAGCACCTATTACACCCATGAGCGGGACTTTGTTGCTATCAAGCTCTTCGCGAACTTTTTTGGAACAGTAGGCAATCGTAGCTGCTGAGGCTGCCCACATGGCGCATCCCACTGTTGGGGATAACAAAGCGTCTGCCATATGCATGATAATTACTCCATGGTGTGCGGACTGTTGGAACGCAGATGAATTGTACTCCCAATATTGCTTGAGATGTACCTACTGAATGAAATGATTGGTAACACGAATATAATATTATGACTACATAAAACTGTGTCAATATTATTTTTGTGTTACTAAACCGCTGTAAAATTAGTTTTGAAAAACGTATTCTCTGAGATAATCTTCCTGTATCTGTTGAGCTGAGATTACGTAGATATTTTCAGGAATGGAGAGTCGCCGTGTTTGAACGCGCCGCAGAGATAGTCAGAGCAGCAGAAGCCTTTGTCATAACCGCTGGGGCCGGCATGGGGGTGGATTCCGGTCTGCCTGACTTCAGGGGCGATCACGGTTTCTGGAAAGCATATCCCGCCTATTCGCGTCTCGGTCTCTCTTTTGTCGACTGTGCCAATCCGCAGCGTTTTGCCGATGATCCTGCCTTTGGCTGGGGATTCTACGGTCACCGCACCAACCTGTACCGGGAAACCGTTCCCCATGCGGGCTTCCATATTATCAAAAAATGGCTTGAGCGGAAGAACGCCGGGTATTTCGTCGTTACCTCAAATGTTGACGGCCAGTTTCAGAAAGCCGGCTACGCTGATGACCGGATTCTGGAAGTGCATGGCTCGATTCATCGGTTACAATGCCAAGTACCTTGCAGTAGCAATATCTGGGACAATGATGAAGTTTTGAAAATTGATCAAACCTCTATGAGAGCCGGTTATCCGCTACCCAGATGTCCCGAATGCGGTGAAATAAGCCGCCCCAACATCCTGATGTTTGGCGATTGGTCGTGGCTGTCTGATCAAACCTGCATTCAGGAACATGGCTTTGACAGGTTTCTGGCAGGAAATGCGGATCGCCGTATTGCGGTAATTGAAATGGGGGCAGGAAGTGCTATTCCCACCATTCGGACAACGTCGGAACGTATTGGCTGGAATTATGAAAATGCCACGGTGATACGCATCAATCCCCGCGAAGCGGAGATAATGAAGCCGCACATCTCGCTGGCATGCGGGGCACTGGAAGGGTTGCAGAAAATAGATGCTTTGGTATAGTCGCTGCACAAAACAACCGAGGAAAATATATGAACGTCATTGCTGTTTTTTTGTTAACTATGGTTGTCCTGACAGGTTATCCGCTCTGCTCTTCTGCAGCTTTTTATCGTTATTACGATGAGTCCGGCGGGGTCAATGTCACCAACGACGTAAGCAGTATACCGGAACGGTACCGGGCGAACGCTGTGGTCGTTACGGAAAAAGAGCTTGAAAACAAGGCGAAATTGCGTGAACAGCAGATACGGGCGGAAAAAAGTACGGCTGCACAGAGCCAGCGGCAGAAAATTCAAAATAACCTGCCGGTTCAAAATGTAACATCAGAGTCTGTTGCCATGTCCGCTGCAGGGCCGGTAGAACCCGCGTCAGCCCCTAAAAAGAACAACGAAAGCTGGTTGTCTCGTCAGTTGCCGATGCTCAAACTGATGGGGCTCATCGCGCTCATGGTAACGGGAGTCATATACGCGGAGAAGCTGGTCTCTGCATTTGCTCCGCGCTCACTTGTCATCATCATCAGGATTGCCGTGATTGCAGCGCTAACGGTATATATATTCAAAGGATTTTCAGGAAAAGTTGTCGATGCCTTTTCCCGCATAAAAGATGAGAGCGGAACAGCGCAAAAAGCGGTTGATACGCGGAGTGAAAGGATTCAGAAGCAGGCGGAATAAATGTCGGTGGCGTGTTTTGCAGCAGAGTGACTTGAAAGCACGAACCGGTATCGGACAGATAGAGTCGACCCGGTTCGTGATCTTCGTGCGGAGTATTTTTTACGGCTCAAGCTCGTGGCTTGACGTTGTCCTTTACCCAGGCGACTATGTCTTCTGTTGAAGTACCGGGGGTAAATACCTCACAAATGCCTGCTGTCTTGAGTCCAGGAATGTCGTCTTCAGGTATGACACCGCCACCGAAAACCTTGATATCGTCGGCGCCTTTTTCCTTGAGCAACTGCATGACTTTCGGGAGTAGTGTGTTGTGGGCACCGGAGAGGATAGACAGGCCGACGCAGTCAACGTCCTCTTGAATTGCAGCAGAAACGATTTGCTCCGGAGTCTGGTGCAGGCCGGTGTAGATAACCTCAAAACCGGCATCACGAAAGGCGCGGGCAATTATTTTGGCGCCACGATCGTGGCCATCAAGCCCAGGTTTTCCAACAAGTACGCGTAGTGTTCTTTCAGCCATGGTACATTTCCTCCGGTATGTTAAAATGGTTAAACAGTTTCTGGCTTTTTAATGATCGGTCCTACATCTCAATCCCGGTTCGCGCCGGAACTCCCGCCTTATAATAATGCTTTATCTCGCACATCTCGGTTACCAGATCCGCGGCCTCAATCACCAGCTCATGGGCGTTGCGCCCGGTCAGTACCAGCTCGACTTTTTCCGGTTTGCGGCTGATCAGTTCCAGAACCTGCTCGACATCGATCAGGCCGAAGCCGACAGCACCGTTGATTTCGTCGCACACAAAGAGGTCATATTCACCGGAAATTAATAGTTCCAGTGCCCGAACAAATGCTTCCTGTGCGATTCGTCGATCTTCTGATATGTCTTTGGTATTGACCCATCCGGGGCGCCCGGTCTGAATGATGGTCAAAAGCGGCGCAAATTTTTCGGCAGCCAGGTGTTCACCGTAGCGCCCGCCACCTTTAATGAACTGGAATACACACACTTTGAGGCCGCGACCGACTGCCCGTAGTGCAAGGCCAAGGGCGGCGGTGGTTTTTCCTTTGCCGTTGCCGGTATAGACCTGAACGCATCCCCGTTCCAGAGACATGGTTTATTCTCCCTTAAATTGCAGTCATCGCCGGTGCTAGCAATACATATTTAGCGGCGCGACTATAACAATTCAGCCGTATACGGTCAAGAAAAGCTTTAGTAGATTTTATCGTTAGTAAAACTTTGCTGATTGCTGATATGGCGCTATACTGATGGCATCACTACTCTTGTAAAGGAGAACACGTATATGCATCTACCTACGCTTGTTCGTCGTAGCGCTCACGCGTCCTGCCTTGCCGCGGAAGAGAATGCGGCATGGCTTCAACAGCATATGAGCCCCTATTTTTTTCAGGTCATGGCTGATGAAGAAGATGCTTTGACACTGCTGGCCAGGGAAATGGGGCGTTTGCAGCATAACCGGCATTTGATTCTGACCGATCAGGAAAAACGATTGGTGATTGCCTGTGTCAATGAGCCGGGCTCGCTTTACGGAACACTGCGCCGGATTGGGGAACGGGAGATTTCCTATGCAATGTTTTCCCACTCCAACGCAGATATGCCCGGTCTCAATAATGAACTTGAAATTCAGCGTTTTGAGTTTGATCGCCGCTCGAATAACGACATTGATCTGAAACGGAAGGTTGATATTCCGGGGACGCTGGTGCGAAAGGTGCGGGCAGAATTACGGGTTTCATTTCCCGCCTTTGATTTGAAAAAACTTGATCGACTGTTAAAAATCTTCTGGCTGAACAACGAAAATTACGTCCGGATGTCTCCGCCCGGCCGGATTGCCTATCTGGTCTGGTTGTTTGATAACGGTAATGCGGCGGGAGGGCTGTTTCTGGATATCGCCGAGGTTGAGCGCGACGGACATAACGAAACCCGGGTACTCTTTGCCGTTGGAAACCCACCCCAGGAAGAGTTTCTGTTACAGCTGCTGGAGGTCTTTAATCGTCTGGATATCGGCATTCGCAGAGCGTATTGCCAGACCATCTCAAACGGCGTTCACCCCTACTTCCTCGGGTCATTTTTTGTCAGCACCCGCCAGGGTGACGATATCCTGCCCGAAAGCCTGTTGGCTGCGCGTTTGAAACGGGAACTCTGTACAACGCAGATTCTGGCTACGTCATCACCGGCTTATAGCGATTATGTCGTTGAGGGACTTCTCTCCGGTGAAGATGCTGCATTGGTCAATGCGTTCATCGCGTTTTGTCATACCAGTCTGGCTCACGGTCAGCCGGAACGTTTTGGCCTGGAGGACGTCCAGGGTGCGTTTTATGATCACCCTGAAATGGCGCAGCTCCTGATCGGACTGTTCCGGATCCGTTTTGATCCTGATCTGGCCGAGCGAGAGAAACTTTACGCTGCTGCTCTGGCTGAAGTGCAGGGCGCCGTGGAAGGGTATAACACCGGCCATCGCTGGCTGGATGATATCCGTCGAGCCGTCTATCGCTGCTGTCTGCTGCTGGTTATCCATACTCTTAAAACCAATTTTTTTGTGGACGAAAAACAGGCTTTGGCTTTCCGGCTTGATCCGGGATATCTGCGACTGCTTGGTCGGGAATTCATCGCAGATCTCCCGGAAACGCTCCCCTTTCGTGTCACCTTCTTCTTCAGCCGTTTTGGTGCCGGATATCATATCGGCTTCTCCGATATCGCCCGCGGCGGCTGGCGTACCGTCATCGCCCGCAGTGCCGATGATTACATCACTTCGGCTAACACCATCTTCCGCGAAGTATATGTGCTGGCAAATACCCAGCAGCTGAAGAACAAAGATATATACGAAGGCGGCTCCAAGCTGGCGGTTGTGCTGGATGCATCTGACCTGGAACAGGCCGGAAGTGAAGCCGAAAATCTCCGGCTCTATAAACTCCAATATGGTATCGCGAATGCCTTTCTGGACATTTTTATCACCGAAAACGGTACGGCCAGAGATCGGCGGGTTGTTGATTACTATGGTGATGACGAACCGATAGAGATCGGTCCGGATGAGAATATGCACGACGGCATGATTGAGGCAATTGCTGCACTATCGAAAAAGCGCGGCTATATTCTCGGTGTCGGCATCATGTCCAGTAAACGTTTCGGTATCAATCACAAAGAGTATGGTGTCACGTCTACCGGGGTTGTGACGTTTGCTGAAATTACCATGGCTGAAGCGACCGGGATCAATATGCGCTGCGACCCGTTTTCGGTCAAGATGACCGGAGGTCCAAATGGTGACGTCGCCGGCAATGCGCTGCGCATCATGCTGGAGCGCTGCCCCGCCGTTCAGATTCGTCTGATCCTTGATGGAACTGCAGCGCTGTACGATCCAAACGGCATCAATCATGACGAATTACGTCGCATTATCCTGACGCACGATCTGGACGCTTTTGCCCCTGTATTCCTGGGCGAAGGCGGTTTTATCGTTTATCGTACCGGCCGGCATGTTGAAGGATTGAAGGAATCTCATCGCAAGATAATGCGCACCACTGATGGACTCGTTGAGGAATGGCTGGATATTGATGATTTCAATCGTCTGTACAACAGCCTGGTATTTACGGTCAAGGCGGATCTCTTTATCCCGGCCGGTGGTCGCCCTGAAACGATTGATGTGCAGAACTGGCGGTCATTTCTGGATGAAAATGGTGTGCCGTCATCGGGGGTGATCATAGAAGGTGCTAACTCCTACATTACTCCCGAGGCCCGGATCCAGTTGCAAAAGAGCGGTGTGGTGCTGATGCGTGACGCTTCGGCCAACAAATGCGGAGTTATTTCGTCGTCTTACGAAATAATTGCCAATCTGCTGCTTTCAGAACGTGAGTTTTTGGAGCAGAAAGAACGGTATGCCGGAGATGTGCTGGCTATCCTGGAAAGGCGAGCTGCAGATGAGGCAAGGCTGATTCTGCGCCGGCGGGTGGAGTCGGGTGGGACGCTGCTGTACAGCGAAATTTCCGAAACCATCAGCCAGAACATCAACAGCCTGTACACGCGACTATTTGAATTTTTCTCGGCGCGTCCGGAGCTCTGTCTGCAGGCCCCTTTCCGTCAGGCTATTCTAAGCCACCTGCCGCGGATGCTTCAGGAATCTCGCTCATACCGGCAGCGAATCAATCGATTGCCGCGGAAATACCTGTGTGCGATACTTGCAGCTGAAATCGGTTCGTCTCTCGTCTACAGCGGCAGCCGTGATGCTGATTTTGAGGATATGATTCGACGGCATCTCGCGCGGGTGCTGTAAATTTTACTTTTATTACGAGGGGCTGTTGTGCTAGAAACGAGCACGTGCACATACCTCAAAGAGATATCTATATAAAGGAGTCTGTCATGTCAAACAACAATGATAATGCCGCTGCTGCTGTGATTGCCTTTGCTTCCGGTGCTATAATCGGTGTCGCTGCCGCTCTTTTGCTGGCTCCGGCCACGGGCCGTGAGACCCGGGAAAAGCTGTCCGGTCTGGGAGACACTGCTGCAGGGAGAGTGAGACGACTTGCCCGCGAAGCCAAATTTAAAGTGACTCCCAAGACAAAAGGGGCCGGCTTTGAGTATGACGGCGGGGATGCCTGGATTTAACCGGCCCGCCCCCCAGATGGAACTGAAATACGGCTCGTCCACATGTACTCTTGATCTCCCGCCTGAACACCTGGCGGGAGTGATTGTCCCCCCGCCGTTTATTGTCGATACATCCCCCGCAGATATAATCGAAGCAGCACTGGATTCGTGTCATCGATTCACTTCCTCCTTCAGGCCCGGTGAGAAGGTGGTAATCGTTACGTCGGACATTACCCGTTATACCGGCAGTGAAATATACCTTCCGCTTCTGGTTGAACGCTTAAATCATCAGGGTATTGTCAATTGCGATATTGAAATCCTGATCGCCCTGGGTATTCACCGTGGGCAGACCGAGCATGAGCATCGTAGAATTATCGGCAGCCTGTATGGCCGCATACGCGTTTCAGATCATGATTGTGATGATCATGACACGTTGACTCTGATCGGTACGACATCGAACGGCATTAAAGTCAGTATTAACCGTAAGGCGGTAGCCGCTGATCATCTTATCCTGACCGGTACGATCGGTTTCCACTACTTTGCCGGTTTTGGCGGAGGACGCAAGAGTGTCCTGCCGGGCATCGCCAGTCGGAAAGCATGTATGGCCAGCCACTTTACGGTCCTAAATCCGGGCGAAGGGGCCGGAAAAAATCCGTTGGCAACTACCGGTAACCTGGATGGCAATCCAGTCCATCAGGCAATGGTGGAAGGGTGCGCACTTGCCCGGCCGGCTTTTATCCTTAATACGGTGCTGGCTGCTGACAAGCGCATCATTGGGGCGTTCGGCGGCGACTGGCGCGAAGCGCACGAAGCGGGGTGCCGCTTTTACCGCGAGCATTTTGCCTACCCCCTGGCAGAGAAAGGTGATCTGGTGATTGCTTCGTGCGGCGGCTTTCCCAAGGACATCAACCTCATCCAGGCTCACAAGTCGATGGAATACGGGGCACAGGCCTTAAAAGATGGCGGTGTGATGATCCTGCTGGCCGAGTGCCGCGACGGTTTCGGCAACGGCACTTTTTTCAACTGGTTCCGTCATAAAGATCTCTGCGAATTTGAAACGGCGCTACGGGCACAGTACGAAATCAACGGCCAGACCGCCTATTCGCTGCTCCAGAAGGCGCAGCGCTTCAGGATTATTCTGGTGTCGCAGTTCCCGCACCAGCAGGTTGAAGCGATGGGGATGATTCCGGCGCAGACATTGGATGAAGCCATGGATAGAGCTGCCGGTATGCTGCCGGATGATTGGAAGTGTTACCTGATGCCGGAGGCGGGAAGTGTGCTTCCGATTGCTGCCGCGTAGCCACTCCGATACAAAACGATTGCCTGCTGCCCTGTTCGTTGGTATGCTGTCGCCGTTTTGCCTATCTCTGTCGTCCGGGAAGTGAAAAAATGGAATTGCATGATCAATTAAAATCTCTCGGTTCCGGGGCAACCGCCTACAGCTATGACAAGCCGGATGCCGCTTTGCTGGAAGCATTTCCAAGTCCGTTTGCCCGGACAGAATTGAATCCGGTCGCAGCGATCGGTACTTTACATATTGAATGTCCTGAATTTACCTGCCTTTGTCCGATGACGGGTCAACCTGATTTCGGAAAAATTGTCATAGATTACCAGCCGGACCAGCTTTGCGTTGAGAGCAAGAGTCTGAAAATGTATCTCGGATCGTTCCGGATGCACGGTGAGTTTCACGAGGCAGGTGTCAATCGCATCTGTAACGATCTGGTAAAGCTGCTTGATCCGGTCAGGTTAACGGTACGGGGCGAATTTACGCCGCGCGGTGGTATTCCGTTCTGGCCGACGGCAGAGTATCAGAAAAAATAACTGCAGACTGTATCAAAACACATTACCAAGGAGAATCAGCAGCTATGTTTTCAACATCCGATTTCAAAAAAGGGCTTGTCATTCAACTTGACGGAGCTCCCTGTCTGATCGTCGATATCAACATCAGCTCACCCACAGCGCGTGGCGCCAACACTATGGTAAAAACCAAATACCGCAACCTGATTACCGGTCAGGTATTGGAGAAAACGTTCCGATCCGGCGACAAGGTGGATGAGGCCGATTTCGAGCGCCATAAAGGTCAGTTTTTGTATGCCGATGGCGGCAATGGTGTCTTTATGGATCTGGAAAACTATGACCAGTTTGAAATGCCTTCTGATGAGTTTGAGCCTCTTTCGCTTTATCTGCTTGATGGCACCGAAGTTGTGCTGGGTCTGTTTGAAGGGCGGATGATTACTGTTGATTTGCCGATGACTGTCGAATTAACTGTTACAGAAACACCGCCGGTCATGAAAAACGCAACTGCAACTGCTGAAACGAAGGAAGCAGTTCTGGAAACCGGGCTGAAAATACGCGTTCCCCCCTATCTTGAATCCGGTGAAAAGGTGAAAGTGGATACCCGTGACGGCCGCTTTCTTTCACGGGCATAACTGTTTTTAATTGCTTGACAGGGATGTTGGCCTCATCTATTATGCAACTCCCCTACGGGCCTATAGCTCAGTTGGCTAGAGCCACCGGCTCATAACCGGTTGGTCCCAGGTTCGAGTCCTGGTGGGCCCACCAT
>JAYTVV010000191.1:0-8477 GCA_043743795.1 Geobacteraceae bacterium | reverse complement strand
TTCTTTGAAGGCGGCTCCGGTGCCGGCCGGAATGATGATGGAAAATTGAAAATCCCCTTTCACGACCGCTTGTTTGGCAGCTGCTTCGGTGACCGGCTCTCCCTTGATCTGTGTGATGAGTTCGAGTCCTGCTCCGCCTTTGAGCTGTTTGGCAATAGCCTCTCCGAGAAAGCCCCTGTCTCTGTCGACAAAAAGTACCCGGATTGGTGCTTCACCAGTTGCCTGCATGACATTGTCCTGCAGAAGCGAGATGATGAGCACAAGCGCCATCGGCATGACAAGGAGCACCAGCAGACCGGCACGGTCTCTGCGAAGTTCAATGAGTTCTTTGATGACCGTTGCCCAGATGGTTAGCATTGTTTTACGGTTACCCTCGTCGTGGTGTCGTCGGTCAGTCGCGCAGTTGTTTTCCGGTCAGGTGAAGGAATACGTCCTCCAGATTGCAGCACCCCTCCGTCTGGTCGATCAGCACTTCGGGTGCACCTGATGCGATGATGCTCCCCCGGTCCATAATGGCGATCCGGCTGCAGAGTTGCTGCGCCTCCTCCATGTAATGAGTGGTGTAGATGATCGTCATGCCGGCATCACGGAGCCCTTTCAGGTTTTCCAGAAGCAGGTTGCGTGATTGGGCGTCAATTCCAACCGTGGGCTCGTCGAGAACCAATAGACGAGGCGTATGCAGGATAGCCGCCGCAAGGTTTGCCCGCCGTTTCATACCGCCTGAGTAGGTATCGATTCGTGCGTCAGCGGTGTCGGAAAGGCCTACCAGTGCCAGACACTCGTCGATCCGGCTGGCGAGTGTGCGTCCGGTAAGACCGTAGAGCCTTCCGAAAAAGCGCAGATTTTCCCGGGCGCTCAGGGACGGGTAGAGGGCTAAGTCCTGCGGGGCGAGGCCAAACAGGCCGCGTACGCCGGACGGGTTGCGTGCTGTATCATGGGAACAGAGCGTTACCCTGCCGCTGGTTTGCCGGAGCAGGGTGCAGATGATGGAGATTGCGGTTGTCTTCCCGGCTCCGTTCGGCCCGAGCAGGCCGAAAATTTCGCCGGAGTAGACGCTGAAATCAAGACCATTTACTGCGGGAACGTCAGCCCCACGATAGACTTTCACCAACTGCTCTACCAACAGCACCGGATCGCCGGATGTTGGCTGTTGATTTTTACATGACACCATTATGGCTTCCGCACCAATATGGCAAGTTCACGGAAAAAGGCGTTTTCCAGTTCGGCGCAGCGGCGCAGGATGCAGGCAAGATCCCCGTAGTCCTCTCCTTGTGCGGAGCGCCCCTTGCAATGTCTCGCGCCTGCTACAGCAAAATCACGCCAGATATCGCCTATGGCCGTCATCCGCTGTGACATTTCCAGATATTGCCGTTCGCCCAATATATCAGCCGTTTCCTGAAGAAATGCCGCGAAGATGAAGCGAAATCCGGCGCCGCCGGTGCCGATTTCCTCCTGCATGCGTATCAGGTTGCCGAGATAGAGGATCGCCCGTTTATCGCCAAGTTTCGCCGGCCAGCGCTCCACCTGGTTCGCCAGGTAGCGGATCCCCCAGGTTCCGATTAACGGAAACGGCACTGACACCATCAAACGGCAGACCTCACGGATTCCCTGCCTGATAGCCGGCGCCAGATCGATATTCTTCGGAACAGTCGTGATGCTGTACATCTTCCCTTTTGGAGCGAGCGCCCCTTGGGCAAAACGGGCCCGTACCAGATCGGCTGCAGCGCAGACGACCGGCTCGCCGATCACCGGATCACTGATTAAATAATTGTCTCCCTGTTTGCCGTAGGCAACCAGGTTGTGGGCATTGAAATGGAAACGCAGTGCCGGCGGGAAGTAAGGGAGCCAGTAGACGCCGGTTTGCATGCCAACCGGTACCCCCTGCACAAGATAGCGGTCAAGTTCGGCCATCGCCTGGCCCTGATCCTTGAAGGTGCTGCGCGTTACGCCGATGCCGAGTCGTTTGGTCACCCGGTTAAAGATACTCCCCGGTGTGGTGCGGAAGGTCGTGAGCGGCAGGCCATTGATCCGTATGAAGGGAAGGTAGCCGAAAAAAAGCCCGCCACCTATGCCAAATGCCATCGCTTCGGAGATCGGAAGCCCGTGATAGGTGAGCAGATTGGCGATGACGCCGCTTTCGCAATGGGCCGTCTGGCGGTGAGGGAATACCGGATTCACGTAAGGTTCCTTGGTTGTTATGGTGTAGTAGGTCGTGCCGATTCTGTCAGTTTCGGACGTCGTCGGTTTCAGAAAATTCCGGGATGCGGGCAAACTCTTCTGCCGAGGTTTTGAAAATCGCTGCGTAGCGTGTCAGCAGTGCCGGTTTCAGCTTGAGAAACGGCCCCGGTTTCATATGTCGGCGCACCTGCCAGCAGAAAAGCCCCGCATAGCCGGAGAGGAGTTTCGCGTCCATCTGGTTGCGTGCCATATGGTAGGCGAGGGGACTTAATTCGCCGGCATGAACCTTTGCAAGCGTTGCTGCCACGTCGCTGCGGATGACTTCCCAGGCCTGACTGTTGGCAAGATTTGCCGGTTCCCATCCGGAAGATTCCGCCAGGACATAGTGACCGTTCTCATCGACGGCATAACAGACCTCTCGCTGGTCGCCAAAGAGTTCCTTGTCTTGGGGAACGTCATTTTTCAGCATTGCTGCCCCCTGTTTCGAGCGTGAATGTTCTTCAGAAAAACCTGCCGACCTGCAGGACAAGCGAGTTGACGCCCCGGTTGTCGTGGTAGAGATTCCCGTTTGATATATGATGGAGCCTCAGGGCCACAAAACTGCTCGGACCGTCTTTGTGCAGCAGTTCAGCGCCCATTCCCAGCTGGGGATTGAAATTGAGCCTCAGCCCCTGACGCTCAACCCTGAAATCAGTATAGATTGCTCCGATGCCGGCCTCTAAGTAGGGGCGAAGCTGCGGGGTGGCAATCCGGTCGACATAATAAAGCGCCAGCATTCCTGCGGAGGCGATTGTCCGGGTTTCCGGCCTGTAGGTTGAACCAAGTGCTCCCTCCACTTTGAAGCAAAGCTCTTTGGGGCGATCCTGACGCCATACCTTGCCGTAATCGAACAATCCGAAACCGGTTACGAGGGCAAAGCCGATATCATTTCCGGGGTCATAGACATTGGCAAGCTCAACCGACATACCGAAGCGGTCGGGGGCCCGTTCCTTCGCAGGGGAGGTTGTTTCACCTGCTCTGCCCGTGCCGGGGAGCAGGCAATATCCCAACATTATCAGCACCGGAATCAACCGGAATGCCTTTCCGGGGCTCTGCATCATCCCTGTATCAGGTCCACCAGACCAAAGCCGTTGTCTTCGCTCAGGGAGAGGCATGATATCCGCTGGGTCTCAAGGCTTTTTCCACCGGCAGCAACAATTGCCGGAATATCACATGCATGGCTGCCCGGAGAAGGAAATGTTTTTCCCTCCTTCAGCATGAGGGCGGCAGCGGCGAGATCAAAGGCAGGGCTGATCGGCATACTGCCATACAATGGGGTGAAGCAGGAAATAGTTGCATTTTCAGCGAGTGCCGCATATTCCGCTCCTGTTTCTTTGCGGCCGTCAGTCCCCAGTACCAGCAGATCGTGCGGAGCGCGCAAAAACCCCGGCTTCAGGTGTCTTCCCGTGGTCACCCGATCAAGGATGCAGTAGCCTTTGCGAACTTCTTCCGCGCGGGAGAGGACCAGAAATGCCGCCCCTTCACCCGGCAGCGCCGATTCAACCCCGGTCAGCAAGGGTGTTGTCTCCGGCTTTTTTGGCGTGCCACGCTGGCGGTACCATGCGTAGCCGATAAGCTCGGACAACTCTTCAACCGCACCGAACAGAACCCGATCAACCCTTCCTTCTGCCAGCCAGAGCCAGGCGGTCTGCAGTGCTGAAGGTACGGAAAGGTTAAACTGGCTGACGGTGGTGCTGGGGCCGGTTGCTCCGAGCTGCATGGAAATATTGGCGGCAGCAGAATTGTGTACGGAATTGGCAAAGTAGGTCGGGGAGGCACAGATATCACCATCATTGATAAAGGAGTCAAGGAAGGCAAATGTTATGCCGGTGGCACCATAACCGGAGGCGATGACGACTCCCAGTCGATCCTGCTTCCCTTCGGCAAGAACCCCGGCGTCCTCCAGAGCAAGGTATGCTCCAAGGAGTCCCAATTTGGAAAAAGTGTCGATCCTGCGCAGAGCTTTTAACGGGACAAATTCAGTGAGACGGGAGGTATCCGCCCGCATGGCGGGAAGCTCCAATGGATCACCGCAGTTGGCAAGTGTAATGCCGGAACGACTGCGTGTACCCGAAAGCAGTGACTGCCGCATATCAGATACGCCGGTTCCGAAGCCGCCGACAACACCAATCCCCTGGATAGCAATCTGCATTATTCGCTCTCCCCTTTGCCGAGTATGATTACCGAGTTGTTGCCTCCGAAGGCCAGGGATTCGGAGAGGGCTATGGTACCGCTGAACGAGGTGCTTTCCGTAACCGGGTTTCCTCCCAGGTCGGGGTCGGGAGATGCAAAGCCGATATTGGCAGGTATTTCTCCCCGTTCCAGGCAGGCGGCGGTAAAGACCGCCTCAATGGCGCCGGCCGCCCCCAGGGTGTGACCAGTGTACCCTTTGGTAGAGAGGAATGGCACTCCGGGGAGCACTTCAGCGAGAACCCTGGTTTCAACACGGTCATTTTCAGGGGTTCCGGTGCCATGGGCATTGACGAAGGCAATCGATGCAGCGGCGGTATTGTTGCAGGCAAGGGCTTCGGCGATGGCAGTTTTTAACCCGGCCCCGTCCGGTCTCGGGGCGGTCAGGTGGTAGGCGTCACAGGCAGAGCCGTATCCAAGTAAAAATGATCGGGCACGTTTCTTCCGCATGGTTCTGACCTGTTCCGATTCGAGGACCATCATTGCCCCCGCTTCTCCCAGGTTCAGCCCCTTGCGGTTAACATCGAACGGCTTACAGGGTGATTCATCCGCTATCAACAGGGAGATGAACCCGATGTAGGTGATTCGTCCCAGTTCGTCGGCTCCCCCGGCCAGGGCCACATCGCAGATTCCGGAACGGATCCATGATGCCGCCAATCCAACCGCGTCGGTGCCGGAAGAACAGGCGTTGACAATGGTCTGGCACGGGCCGTTAAACCCGAATTCACGGGCAATGACGGTCGCAGGGTTACTTCTTTGAATTCTTTCCAGAGGTGCCAGGCCGGGAAGCTGCCCGGAGCGGTATTCCCGGCAGAAGGTCTCGTTGCTGATGGCGCATCCGACTGTGGTGCCGACGCAGACGCCGACCCGGAGGGTGCTCAAAAACTCCCGGTCCAGCCCGGCGTCAAACAGTGCTTCTTTAGCTGCGTGCAAACCGAGAGCGCTGGTCCGGAGCAAATCGGCAGGCTCGGCAAAATCTATTATCTCGAACACCGGATAACGGGTGGGGTGATCGCTGGAGAAGCGCACCGGCGGGGCCGGAGCACGTGTGCCTCTGAAAAGTGATGCCATGCTGTCGCTAAGGTTGTTACCGGCCGCACAGATGCATCCCATCCCGGTGATGGCAACAGGACCGGAGGTCATGCTGCCGCCAGACGTCCGTCGATATAGGCTGTCAGCGCTTCAATCGACTGGAACGCAGTACGTCCTTCATCCATATCTTTGATCTCGATGCCGAAATGTTTCTGGATGATGACAACCAGTTCCACCGCATCAAGGGAATCAAGGCCGAGTCCTTCGCCGAACAGCGGTGCAGTGTCTTCGATCTCCTCCGGTGTCAGCTCTTCCAGATTCAGATCCGCAATAAGGATTTTTTTCAGTTTTTCTTTTGTACTCATTTCATAGACTCCTTGGATTCAGTAGTTCTGTAGCGTGAGGCCGGTTGTATCGGTGTTAACTGCTTTTGCCTTGAGATGGTGAAACAGGTGACCACATGTCGTAAAAATTGAAAAACTGGTACGGGTGCTCAGAGACAAATGCTTCCAGTGACAGGACAAATTTCCGGGCAAAGGGGAGGTAGGCGTCAGCCGTCCTGCCAAGGTTTTCCGGCACCCGGATGATCTGCGCTACGTGCAGGGCATATTCCCCGGAGCTGCTCCGGTAAGGGAATATGACCGCCACCGGAGCGCCGGTTGCCGAGGCCAGTTTGTAGGGGCTGAACGGGAGGCCCACCGGAGCGCCAAGAAAATCAACCGTAACAGTACTTCCGGCACCACCCATGCTTCGGTCGCCCATAATACAGAGGAGTTCACCATTTTTCAAGACCTGAAGCATCTCTAAGGTGCCGCCGAGATACCCCGCCGGATCAACAATCCGGTAGGGTGGTTTTCCGTTGCCGTGCTCGAAAAAATGCCGGTCCAGGTCACCTTCCTCCCGGTGTATGAGGAGGTTTACCCCGGTATCAAGAGCACTCAGGCTCGACATGGCAAGCTGCCAGCAGCCGACATGCGCGGTTACCATGATCAGTCCCCGTCCTTCTGCAAGCAGTTCAGCCAGTTCAGACTTCCCCTCAAGGCTGACACTCAGGTTGTCGGGGCCTAGAATCCCCAGAATCGCCCGGTCAACGAGGGTTCTGCCGATACCGAGGCTGAGCAGGTAGCTGTCCCACAACATGAGCAGCCGGGTACGTCCGGGGAAGCGCCGCTTGAGGTAGTGGCTGGAACGGTTCCTGACCTCAGGACGGAACAGCACATAATACAGCACGACAAACAACAGCAGGGTATATGCCGCCTGTTTGCCGCCAAGACGGATCAGGGTGTAAAAAACATTGTGCTGCCAGTTTGAGCCGATACTCCGGCTGGACCACTGTTTACGCTCTGTGCTAGGCATCTTTTTCCATATGGCGCTTCGTGCCGCGGGTGAACTTGATGAAGCTGCCCAGATTGCTGAGAAACCGCAGCCAGCTGTCCGGCGAGCGCCACAGCATGGTGACGTACCCCCAAAGTACCTTGGTTCGCTTGAAGTGGTTTCGGTAAAACTCATTAAACAGCAGTTCCAGGCGCTCACGCGTCATCCCCTTGGTGACGAAGAGAAAATTCATGCAGTCCATCTTTTCCCAATCCTCATCAAATTCGCCCAGTTCATGGATATTCTCGTAAATCGGCGAGCCGGGAAACGGAGTGAACTTGGCCAGGTTGAAATCATCAATCGGCAGTGAGAATACATACTTCATGCTCCGACGGATACTCGCCTCGGTCTCACCCGGAAGTCCCATCATGAGGAGCCCCTTGGTTCTGATACCGGCGTCCTTGATCATCCGGATCTTCTCTGCCAACTGTGCAAGATCAGCATTTTGGCGGTGCTGAGCGAGGAGTTCCTCGTCGCCGGTTTCGATGCCGAGACTCATCATCCAGCAGCCGGCACTCCGCATCCGGGTCAATAATTCGCGATCAATATGCTCCGCTCTGATCGCGCAATTAAAGGTCATACCGAGCGGACGGTCGATCATCATACCGGTAAATTCTTCGACCCGCTGGCGGTTGAAAGTAAACTGGTCGTCATAGAAGTTGATGTGCCGGATACCGAAACGCTCCCGCAGGTACCGCAGATGCTCATAGAGGTAGGTTGCCGAGTTGTAGCGGAAGCTGCGGCGGAAGACGGAACGGTCGCAATAACTGCAGGCATAGGGGCAGCCGCGGCTGGAGATGCAGCTTGTATTCGGCGTCTTCGGGTAGTTAAAGATCGGCAGCATGTAGGATGTGGGAAATCCGGACAGCTTCTCGTAGGCAGGAAAGGGGAGGTCATCCAGTTCAAGCCCCTTACTCCGGTACCCGGTGAAGTTTACCTCTGTTCCGTTGCGGTAGATGATTCCCTTGACCGCTGCCGGGTCGTCCTGCCCGCAACGGGCCAGTTCCGCCATGGTTTCTTCACCCTCGCCGATCACGGCGAAGTCCATGGCGGGGAAGTCGGCAAAAAGCTGCTCCTTAAGTGCCGAGACGTGTGGGCCGCCAAAGACCGTTTTGATGCCGGGCACCGCCTGGCGGGCCATTTCTGCGATCCTGATGCCGTCGTTAAAGCTGGAGGTCGTACAGCTCAGGCCTATGAAGGCCGGTTTTTCCGCCAGCAGATAGTCGCGAATTGCCCGGTCGGAATCGGGCCGCGCATAGCAATCAACAATATCAGCCCCGGTACCCTCCCGTTCCAGGTAGGCAGCAATGCTCGCCAATCCCAGCGGGGGCATGATGTTGGCGATACGGGAAATATCGCGACCGGCTGCATCGGCTTTGTAGCCGAGCGGGTGTACCAGGAGAATTTTTTTGTCATTCAGCATGTAAGAATCCTTAGAAAGTGAGAAGGTTGTTTTATGCGCTTATTGCATAAAATAACTTCGTCAACTTATACCAATTCCAGATCAAAGCCCCATCTTCGTTGGCTCGTATTCGGCTCCTCAGCATACTGATTGTATGCCTTCGTCGCCTTGTATGTTCAGCAGCAAGCACTTATGTTCTCTTTACTTGGGTATGGCAGCCTGATGTCGCCTTGGAACTTTACGATTCCGTGACTGAGCATAT
>JAYTVV010000190.1:0-4337 GCA_043743795.1 Geobacteraceae bacterium | reverse complement strand
CACCGTACTTCTCGGTAAGCCGTTTCGTTCCCTTTTGCCCAGGCTTCAGAATCAATCGTGTCTTCATACATTCTCCGGTAATATTCCGATGATTGCCAGGCTTTCATATCACAGTATTTTAAAACAATAAACGCATTTAATCTTTCCCACTTACCGGCCTGATTATGCGTATACGAACGCATATAATTAAACGCCACTGTCTCTGTCATACATGACGCTTTTTTGCGTGATGTGTGACGCCTTCCCCGGCTTTGAAGCGAATATGACGCCGCCGTAACGGAACAGAGTGAAACGCCGTGTAGAGAAGCGCGGTGTGATATGAGTTGTCGTTATCCTTTGAACCTATCTTGGCGCAAGTTAGACAGCGTATTTTCATGCGCTGGCTGACTGTAGCGGTCTTACCAGTCATGTTATATGAAGTCTTGGAAACAGGCCCCAGATACGGTTAGCTGACCGAACTTCAAAACTCCTGGCTATTCCTTGTTTAATCCATTGTGCACAAATAAAGTCTTCTCATTATTCCATCTTCTGCCACCAATTAAATTTTGCTTGACATTATATTTGTATCTAATTATATCTACATCTAACGAGGTAATGCATATGACGCTAATTGAAGAAAAACAGGTCGCCGTACAGCTAAATGAAATTTATGCTAACCGCCTAGATGCTCTGGCGAAGGGTGGAGAGATGAACAGAAACCACCTTATGCTTTTTATAGTCAATATTTGGCTGAACGTACTTAAACAGGAAGCATTTCCTGGCATGTTCTACATCCTGAATCTTTTACGAGTCCGTGTTCTTCAGATGGAAGGCCATTTCCCATATGAACACGAGTTTACCGGATCAAAGTTGCCGGTGAAATCTTTTCCCATAAAGCTGTCTGAAACAACCATTTTTGAGCTTGGGGCATATGCGAATCATAACCACATAACAAAACATAATTTACTTAAGACCATGATTATTGTCGGAATTGAAGAACTAGAAGAAATAACTGGCGGTAAAATGTTTCAATTAGGAACTGTCGAGCCACTACTACATAGATTGTTCAGCAACTTGATGAAAAAAGGACCCCAAGTTTTCAAGGCATTTTGCAAGTGAAGCATTTTTTACAAAGGTTCTAATCTTCACTGCGTCATATAGAAATCAAAAGAAAGGAGGTGAGTAAAGATGGAAGTTGCAAATGTTATTACCCTTGATTACATGCAAGTCCCGATGAAGATAATTTTCAAAGGCATTAGCGGTAAAAAGAAGGGCTATAAAGTCATCCCATCTGCTGACAAATGTGGAATTTCAATTATCAAGGATGAATAATGACTCAATCGACAATTAGCAATTGACGGCAAGTGGTTTACCCCAAAGTGGGGTGACCACTTGCCGTCAATCATCACCATGCCCAGTAGCCACAAGCCATCGGCGATTTCAAAGCGCAAAAATTGTGCAGAAAGGAATTGTTTATGGCTATTTTTGTATCTGACAGCACTGAAATCAGCAGGGGGCTACCTGTAACACCCCCTGCTTCAACCCCACTCGTTGAAGAGTTCCAGCTCCTCCTCTGCGGTATTGATTCCCTTGATCTCGGTTTATATGTTACCTGGGGATCAGACTGGAAACGCCGCCTTCATTCCCTCGACAAGAAGAAACAACAAGCCCGTAAAAATGGCGGCCTGCTGATCGCCCTCCCCTCTGGCCGAAGTTGCATCTTCAAACCTGGTGGCAAAGGTGAGAACTACCGCTTTCATCTCCAGTTCGACGCCTATAATCTCTTCATCGGTAAAGCTGCTAAACCGGGAACAGCACCAAACGTTTATCTTTCCATCAGTGCAAAAGTTCTCTGGCTGAACGGCATTGAAACAGCCTTGACCTGGATTGCCCAAGACCTGAAAGCCATCGGCGGTGGCATGATCCAGCTTGTCCAGGTCAGCCGCCTTGACCTCTGCGCCGACTTTCATGTTCCGGGCGGTCTTTCACACGATTTCATCCTGTCCCATAAAGTCACCCGCAACGACAAAGGCAAACTGTTCCTCGACAAAAACGAACTGCAAACCTATTACGCCGCCGATGCCAAGTCACCTATTCAACTCCGTATCTATAACAAAGGGCTGGAAGTCAAACAGGGCGGAATAAAGCTCTGGTTCCTCGATCTCTGGCAACGTGAAGCAACCGACGATATCTGGCGAATTGAGTTCCAGGTGCGCCGGCCTGCTCTCAAACAGTTTGGCATTAACTCCCTTTACGACCTGCAAGAGAAACAGTCCGGCCTGTGGAACTATCTCACCACAAAATGGTTTTCTCTCCGCCTCCCGGATAACGACAAAGCCGAACGGAAAACCATTCATCCGTTCTGGTCTGCCGTTCAGAAGTGTTTCAAGAATCATATTCCTGACTACTCAATTCAGCGTGTTTATGGCTCAAGCGGCAACGCTTCCCCCGAATGGCACCTTTCCCATATTGACGGTTGTCTGTCCTCCTTTGCCGCCTTCCTGGGCATAACCAACCGTGAAGATGCCCTCAATGAACTGAATAACCGCCTGACTAAACGCAACAACGCCGCTGATTTTGAAACCGCCTGCCGTAAGAAAGCTATTCAGCGCGGCACGTTGTCGGAAGGTGGCAACTAATGGACTCTTTCAACGACTGCGCCCTTTCTGCTTATTTTCCCGGTCTGGTGGATGTATGCATCAATGATGAGGGTCAACTCGTCTATGCAATTCTCAAGGATGGTGAACTGAATTTCTCCCAGGAGTACATCACTGAAACGGAAAGTTTCGCCATACCGGAAAAAAAACATTTCCAGTTTACCATTCCCCGCGCTGCCGAAGTCA
Organism: Geobacteraceae bacterium; assembly: GCA_043743795.1. GTDB lineage: Bacteria > Desulfobacterota > Desulfuromonadia > Geobacterales > Pseudopelobacteraceae > JACRCG01. The sequence goes on along the minus strand of JAYTVV010000190.1, from coordinate 1,515 downwards.
TGCGTTACTTCAACCAGGATGATGATGCACTCTATGATGATCTGCTGGCCTACATGAAACGCTTCTCCGGTCTGGATGATCTGCAATGGGCTATTGTTGCTCACTATGTATTTCTGACGTATCTGCACGATCACCCCGGTATCGACTATTGCGGCTATCTTCTTTTCTACGCCGTACCGGAACGGGGCAAGAGTAGAACCGGCAAGTCAGTAACCTATGTTGCTTTCAGGGGAATTCACCTGATCGAACTGCGGGAAGCTACCATCTTTCGCTATAGCCAGCATCTCCACGGTACGTTGTTCCTTGATCTGCTCGACGTATCAAAAAAAGCAGAACGGGGTGGCTGTGATGACATTCTACTTCTGCGAGCTGAAAAAGGTGCCAAGTGCTGCCGGGTGCAATACCCGGATCAGGGCGCATTCAATGATACGGTCTATTACGATATCTACGGCCCGACGATCATTGCCAGCAACGAGCAGTTGCACAACATCCTTGAAACACGCTGCCTGCCGATCATCATGCCAAACCGCCCCGGCAACTACGAAAACCCGCGCCCGGAACTTGGACTTGAGATCAAGGAACGGCTGACCGCCTGGCGAGCAAAGCATCTGACAACCGTATTCCCTGATCTTGAACCGATAGACGGCATCTCCGGGCGATTGTGGGACATTACCAAGCCAATGTTCTTCGTCAACAGTCTGCTGCCGGTTGACGCTCATGTTCTGGAAGATTCAATTCTATCAATAGCCGGTGAAAAAGATGAATCCCGCAAAGACTCCCTTGAAGGTCGCCTGGTCGCTATCATCAAAGAAATCACCGATGAAGGTGGCCTTGGCCGCTTTGTGGAATGGAGAATCAAGACCGGCGATATCCGCAACAAGTTCAACCAGGGCAGACCGGAAGACAAGCATGTGTCACCGCAATGGATCGGCAAGCGTTTAAAAAGCATGAGTTTTCACAACCGGATTGTTCACGGTTATTCGGAAATCAAGATCACCGCCGAAGAATATGCCTTGATACTCAAGCAATACGGATTGAACCAGAGAGAGTCGTCACACTCCACCCACTCCCTACCTGATAAAGTTGAACAACATCAGCATGTTTTGAAAGAGGTAGAGAGTGGTAGAGAGTCTGCACAGGTGCGGGTGGTGCAGTCTTCCTTCACAACACCAGAAGAGAAAGAAGTCTATTTTGCCAGACTGAATGAATTGAAGGCACAAGGCGGGCTGTCGCGGGATGATATGGAACGGCTGGCTCAGGAGTCACTAGAGCAATGGAGGGCTGACCATGAACTCCCCTTCTAAACGCCTTTTCAGAGATGCAAATGAAGAAGATTTCTACCAGGACAAATTAGCGCGATTAGTCGCGGATGGTCGCTTGGACGATGAACAAATGGAACAGTGTGCCTGGGGCGCAGTACTGAGACAAAGAGACAATGACGACTGTTAACAGCCTCCATACTGCTATGCCTGAACTCTTGACGGTGGAAGAGTTTGCACAACGCCTGCGTGTTGG
>JAYTVV010000189.1:0-6750 GCA_043743795.1 Geobacteraceae bacterium | reverse complement strand
AAGAAGATCATCTACAAAGCAAAACCGATACTCGAACAACTTAGATCACTGCTCCAGCATGCGGTTGGTACTCAACTCAGAAGAACCCCTGCTGGTGGGATCTTCATACCGAAACCTGCTTTTCGGTGATAGTTCCGAATTAAATAGTTACTAAGGTCATGAGATTGAGCCAGCTGAAATAAAATACTGACAACAGCGAAGACAGCTTCGATACGCATTGAGATTCATTTTTTTAGAATCTGGATTCCATTATGCCTTTTCTCGTCAGACATAATCGAAGTTTGCGATATGTTGCCTACATGATCCCACTTTTTTTATTATTTGTGGGAATCAGGCTGCCAGAATTTTCACGGCCGCATAAGCCCAAGCCGATGCGCAGGGCCATGCTGGAAAACAAAAACGTCCGAATCTTTCAAGAAGCAATCGTAAAAATACATCTCGAACCAGTCGTTTTAGATAAAGAGTCTACTAAATTTATTACCACGTGCTGGTATACTTCAACGCCACTCCCGGCTCTGTTTTATCAACCCTTCCTGTCGATTACTCCTTTACCATCTCGTGCTCCGCCTGCTTAGATCTCTCTGCATAAAACTCTAATAATGCTGCCCCCTGTAGTTTATGTGGGATTTGAGCAAAAATTGTCTGAACATATTGTCCAGAGGGTTTGCTGCTCTATTTAAAAATTTCAATTTAATTCATTTCGCTACAAAAAGAGGAGATCATATATGCAATGGTTCAATAATCTCAAGATAGGCACTAAACTGATTTCTGGATTTGTCACAGTAGCCATTATTGCAGCAGTGATTGGATATTTTGGCATCCAAAAAATTCATCAGATTGATGCTGCTGACACTAAGTTGTACGAAAAAGTCACCGTCCCAATAGGAGATCTTGCAGAGTTTTCAATTGCATTTCAACGTATCAGGGTAAATGTGCGGGATATCATCACTGCAACGTCTCTTGAGGAGAAACAGAAGTATGCTGCCAGAATCAAGGAACTGCGTGTCTCACTCGGTGATAAAGCCTCTGCCTATGAGAAGACACTTTTTACAGAGGAAGGTAAACGACTATTTGAAGAGTTTAAAAAAACGCGTCAGGCTTATGGACCGAATATAGACAAGATGGTTGAACTAGCCATGCAAAACAAGACTGCTGAAGCCCTTGAGTTGATGAAAGGCGCTGCCGGCAAAGCATCGCGAGATGAGCAGAATGCAATAGAAAAATTATTTGAAGCAAAGCTGAAGCAGGCGAAGTTGATTGCTAATGAGAACAATGCAACTGCAAGCAGCGCATCTCAGATCATGACCATTCTTGCAATTGCAGGCGCACTCTTGGCCATTGTTCTCGGCCTTTTTATCAGTCGGACCATTACTCGCCCGATCAACGAGGCCGTTGAAGTAGCTAATTCTCTTGCTAATGGTGATCTGACGATTACCGTTGAATCAAAGAGCACTGATGAAACCGGCATGATGATGAAAGCCATCGGCCAGATGGTCGATAAACTCAAGCAAGTTGTAAGTGACTGCATGAGTGCTGCCGATAATGTTGCATCCGGTAGCCAGGAACTTTCAGCCACCGCCCAGCAACTCTCCCAGGGTGCGACGGAACAGGCCGCTTCAGCTGAAGAAATTTCTAGCAGTATGGAAGAAATGACTTCAAGCATCAAACAAAATTCAGATAACTCTGGTCAGACTGAAAAAATTGCAATCAAAAGTGCTGCCGATGCCAGGGAAGGTGGAAAAGCCGTTTCCGAAACAGTCTCGGCCATGAAAGAGATAGCCACCAAAATATCAATTATTGAAGAAATTGCACGTCAGACCAATCTATTGGCTCTCAATGCTGCTATCGAGGCAGCCCGTGCTGGCGAACATGGCAAAGGATTTGCTGTCGTTGCCTCTGAAGTGCGTAAGCTGGCAGAGCGTAGCCAGGCAGCGGCCGGCGAAATAAGTACCCTCTCAACACGTAGCGTACAGGTTGCTGAGACAGCGGGAGACATGCTGACAAAGATGGTGCCGGATATTCAGAAAACCTCCGAACTTGTTCAGGAAATAAGTGCTTCAAGTAGGGAGCAGGATACCGGTGCCGAACAAATCAGTAAGGCTATCCAGCAGTTAGATAGCGTTATTCAGCAGAACGCATCAGCCTCCGAGGAAATGGCGTCCACCTCCGAAGAGCTCTCTGGGCAGGCCGAACAACTTAAAGACACCATTAGCTTCTTCCGAATCGATGATTCTTTAATGCGTGGGTCTTCCGGTAATATGCGGCGACCTTCACAGAAGAAACATGTACAAATTGCTCATGTTGGTAAAAAAACTACAACCCTTACACGTAAAGTGCCATTCGGAGGGGTAGCACTCAATATGGGCAGCGATCACCTTGATGACGAATTCGAAAAATTTTAAAGGAGGGTATATGAGTGAATTAACAATAATCGAAACCGTTCAATACCTGACCTTTAAGCTTGCAGAAGAAACCTTTGCTCTGGATGTTGCCAAGGTGCGTGAGATACTTGAGCAGACCAATATTACCAAAGTTCCTCAAACGCCTGATTTTATGCGGGGTGTCATCAATTTACGTGGAAGTGTTGTGCCTGTTATCGATATGCGTCTCAAGTTCGGCATGTCGGCAACCGAGCAGACCGTCAATACTTGTATCATTGTGGTAGAGGTACAACTGGAAGATGAAGTTATTATTTTGGGTGCGTTAGCTGACTCTGTTCAAGAAGTTATCGAGATGGAGCCCAATCAAATCGAGGCTGCACCACACATTGGTACAAGCTTGAATACAGATTTTATAAAAGGTATGGGTAAGCATGATGGACGATTCATCATGATCCTTGATATCGATAAAGTCTTTACCAGTGAAGAATTATTGACAGTTCAAAGCTAAGATCCGCCTATAATTTATGGCCCCTTCTAAAGGGGCCTTGTTACACGGAAGTTGGCACGTCTGCATCGCTACATTCTCGGGAGGTATTATGTCTTTTTTTAGGAACATCACTTTGCTGTCAAAGTTCAGTATCTTTGCCGGAATAACGAGCGTATTGCTACTTGTTGCCATATTAGTATCATATGTTGGCGTCACAGGTACTAATCAACGCTTTGATCGTTTTACGAACACTTATTCTGCTTTGGCACTAACAGTCAGTGAAATGCACACTCAAGGTATACAATCGGAACAGGCTGTCCGTAATGTGATTCTGAATCCTGGAGATGAAAAAGCGTTTTCCAACTTCAAAAAAGCATCTGAAGAATTTCTTGGTTTACATAAAGAAGCGGCAAGTCTTGCCAAAGGGCTGAAGGAATATGGCAGCCAGCTAGATAAACTCCCAAAAAACTGGCAAGAGAACAGCGTCATTAAAGAAGAGATTATCAAACTTGCCAAAGACGGCAAGCAAGCTGATGCCATCGAAATGCTCGTCAAGAAAGAAACTCCGAAGTGGCGCGAAATAAAGGCACAGATAGTTGAGATGCAGATTGCCCTGAATAAAGACATGAAAGAAGAACATAGAGCACTGAATGATTACACAGATAGAACATTCATCAGGACTATATCGATCTTGGTATTGACACTTGCTGTCGTCAATATATTGCTGATCGTATTCTGGAGAATTCTGCAAACATCATTCAATGAGATGGTAGAACGCTTAAAAGACATAGCATCCGGAAATGGAGATCTGAGTAAGCGACTCGAGGTGAAAGGAAAGGACGAACCTGCACAGGCAGCCTACTGGCTGAACCAATTTATCGAAAAACTTCACGACGTCATAACTAATATTTCTCAAACATCCAGTCAGGTCGCCACAGCCTCAAATCAGCTGCAAACCACCGCTGAACGTATTGCCACCGGTGCCGAAGAAGTAGCCGCTCAGGCTGCCACCGTCGCTACCGCAGGTGAGGAAATGTCTGCTACCTCAGGTGATATCGCTCAAAATTGTCAAATGGCTGCAGAAGGTGCGGAACGTGCGTCAAAAGCAGCCAGTAATGGGGCTGAGGTAGTCCGCCATACCGTTGAAGGCATAAAGTTCCGTGGTACAAAAACTCGTGAAAATGCTGTCATCATAGCGTCATTGGGTACACGTTCAGATCAAATCGGTGCCATTGTGTCGACGATTGAAGATATTGCTGATCAGACCAATCTTCTGGCGCTTAATGCTGCAATTGAAGCTGCACGAGCAGGTGAGCAAGGCCGCGGGTTTGCAGTTGTTGCTGATGAAGTTCGAAATCTTGCCACGAGAACAACAAAGGCTACGAAAGAAATCAGTGAGATGATTAAGTCTATTCAGTCCGAAACAAAACTGGCGATTACTTCCATGGAAGACGGTGTGAAGGGAACCGAAAGGGGCGCCGCAGAAGCCACGCTGCTAGAAACATCCCTAAATGACATTCTACAGCAGATCAATGATGTTGCTATGCAGGTCAATCAGATTGCCACTGCAGCTGAAGAACAGACCGCCACAACCAGTGAAATTTCCAGCAATATGATGCAGATCACTGATGTTGTGCAGCAAACTTCGCAAGGGGCTCAAGAATCCGCAACTGCAGCAGCCCAATTGAATGTCAACGCTGAAGAACTGCAGCGTCTAGTACGTCAATTCAAGCTTTAACAAAGCGCAAACAAATAGCTGCTATGTATCTATCGAGATAATCTAAACCAATTTAATTCAACCATCTTGAATTGAATTAAAGAATCTGATAGGCTTAGGGAATGAACATGTTTGTAAAACATAGCCGGGTGGTTCGATTCATTACCCTCATGATCCCACTGTTTCTGGTTTGTGTGGGAATGAGGGTGCCCGACTTTTCTCGACCACATAAGCCTAAGCCTATGCGGCGTGCTGTTTTGGATAAATCTACTGCCCGTACAATCGTTCATTCAGTAGTGAAGCTCGATGTAGACCCTGTTATAACTTGTCAGCCAACCCTCGTTTTTCTTCCTACGGTACATTTTTCCCCTGAAGCACATCTTGTTTACCTGCCTGTACCTTTGTTATCGTTAAGCCCTTTACCTCCCCGAGCCCCCCCAGTAGCAAACCAACTCGCATAGCAACTCTCGATTATATCCAAAAAGTTACTTGTTTCTGAATAAGGCGCAGCAGTACGCCTGTATTCTATAATTTCATATTTAAGGGAGTATCACCCATGCTAAAACGCACATCGTTTTATGTCTTTGCCGTGTTTTCTGTTGCTATGTTCATGACAGCCGGTTGTGCAACACAGGACGTTGTAAAAAAGGATGAAAGTATCGTCCCTTCAGCAGTTGACAAAAAGTCTGATCAATCAAAGTCAACCGTAACATCACCTAAACAGGTCTCTACAACTCCTGCTTCGCAGGTTACCCCCCCGAACACAACTGCACCTGGCCAACAGGCACAGGAATATTCATCTACCTCACAACTTCAGTCTGCTCTGGAAAAGATTTACTTCGATTTTGATTCCGCCAATCTGTCTGAAGCTGCCCGTAAAACATTGACAAAAAATGCCTCCGTACTGGTGAAAGACCCCTCGGCTAAAATCCGCATTGAGGGTAATTGTGATGAACGTGGATCGGCTGAGTACAATCTGGCACTTGGTGAGCGCCGCGCCAAATCCGCCCAGCAGTATCTGTTGACTATTGGTGTAAAGTCCGACCGCCTTACAACAATCAGCTACGGTAAAGAAAAGCCGGCTGCTCAGGGAAGCGACGAGTCATCTATGGCAAAAAACCGTCGTGATGAGTTTGTTGTAATAACGAAGTAATTCTAAAACACAATGGGGCCGGTGATGTCTGCCGGCCCTGGCTTTAACCTCCAAAATATCGAGGTATTTATAGTTCTACGTTGGTAGGTAAAAAAATGAATGCATTTTTGTTAACCATCTTCATGTTAATAGCATGTAGCTGTTCAGTAATGGCGTTAGACAAGCCTATTGCCGTCCCGCAACGACAGAAGCTTGAATTGGGTAAGGAATTGGGAAAGTACAATTTCTCTGTCTATGCAAACAGGTCCTTAAATTCGGATATGAGTCGAATCAGGCATATTGCTATCATCCAGCACGGCTTGCAGCGAAACGGTCTGGATTATTTCAACGCCGGAATGAAGCTAATGGCTGCAAGCGGTAATAACGCGGATAAAATGCTACTGATCGCACCTGACTTCTTTGCAACCCCTGATATATCTCTGGAAGTGCCGCAAGGATATCCTATTTGGAAAGTTATGGGATGGCCAAGCGGCGATGATTCTATTAACACTCCTCATGTAAGCTCATTTCAGGTTTTTGATGACCTGTTATCTCTTCTGGCTGATAAGACCCGATTCCCTGCATTGGTAAGTATCGTGGTGGCGGGTCATTCTGACGGAGGCGCATTTATTCAGCGATATGCCGCGCTAAATAAAATCCACAAAAAGCTTAAATCTGCTGGTGTCGACCTGCACTACGTTATTGCAAACTCCCCGTCTTATCTATACTTCACACACGAAAGACCAAATGGACACGGCTTTACCCCCTATGATGTCGGGGCCTGTCCCACCTACAATGATTACCGCTATGGAATGGATAAAAGAATACCGTACGCGGGAGACCGCACAGGGTCGCAGTTATTCATGCGTTATGCAAACCGCGACATTACGTATCTTCTGGGATCTGAAGATAAAGACCCGAATCACAGATTGTTGGATAAATCATGCGGAGCTGAGGCCCAAGGGGGAAATCGACTGAAACGGGGCTTGGCGTATATACGTTATGAACGACACCTGGCCGACAATCAGATCAA
>JAYTVV010000188.1:0-2350 GCA_043743795.1 Geobacteraceae bacterium | reverse complement strand
CCGCTCCCTGCGGGCATCTTTTTTCAGTCAGGGGGTTTTCAGTAATCCGGCAATCTTTATCGGTATCGGCATTCTGCTGCTGCTCCAGACATGTTTCATTTATCTGCCGCCGCTCCAAAAGCTTTTCAATTCGGCTCCGCTGGATGGCCATGGCTGGCTGTGGTCCATGGCGGTCGGGGCGCTGGTGCTGCCGGTGATTTCTGTGGATAAATGGATCAGGAACCGGTAGCGGTCCGAAGGTATTTGATTTAAAACGGTTGGAGAGAACATGAAGACCTCATATGTTTTGTCACTGAAATAATGTATCTAACGATAAAAGGTACACACATGAAAACTCGGTTGAATATTTTATCGGCCAGATTTACTTTCGTCTGTCTGGTCATCCTGCTACAGATGTTCATGGACTCGCACGCTTCTCATGCGGTCACCTGCACCCCGACACCCTGGGATGAAATCGGCCCGTTTTATCGCCCTAACGCCCCGGAGCGCACCTCCATCGGCAAAGGATATCTGCTGAGTGGTACTGTCCGTTCGGCAGAGGATTGCCGCCCCCTGCACAATGTGCGGATTGAGCTGTGGCAGGCCGGGCCCAATGGCAGCTACGACGATGCACACCGGGCGACTCTGTATTCCGACAGGAGCGGTCGCTACCGGTTGCAGACGTTTTTCCCGCCGCCTTACGGCCCCCGTCCATCTCATATCCATATTCTGGTGGATGCCAAGGGGTTTGAGGGCTTGATAACCCAGCATTATCCCCAAAAAGGGAAAAAGGGAGCCACGTTTGACCTTGTGCTCGTCCCTGATCCAAAAGATGATGGAAAAGCGCACAATCCTTTGGGGCGTTGATAAATCGTGTAACTGAACTTGACAGGAGAAGGCCATACATGAAAATAGCCATCATCGGCGGAGGCATATCCGGGTTGACCACAGCTCACCTGCTCTGCGGGGAGCATGACATCACCCTCTTCGAGGCCAACGACTATCTGGGTGGGCATACCAACACGCTGGATGTGACCAATGCCGGCGTTCAGTACGCAGTGGACACCGGCTTTATCGTCTTCAACGAGCGCACCTACCCCAACTTTATTAAACTGCTCGACCGACTGGGCATTCCCTCACAGCCCAGCGTGATGAGTTTTGCCGTCAGCAGTCAGCGCAGCGGACTGGAGTACTGCGCCACCAACCTGGATACCCTCTTCGCCCAGCGCCGGAATCTGATCAACCTGCCGTTTTGGGGCATGCTGCGGGATATTTTCCGTTTCAACCGCGAGTCACGTCACCTGTACGGCAGCGATGACATGACCCTGACCCTGGAGACATACCTGGCGGAAGGGGGCTATTCCCGCAGCTTCATCGATGATTTCCTGGTGCCGATGGGGAGCGCCATCTGGTCGGCCGCCCCACGTAGCTTCCTGCAGTTCCCGGTGGCCGCCTTTGTGCAGTTCTTCACCAACCATGGTTTCCTGAATGTAGTCGATCAGCCGAAATGGCGGGTAGTCAGCGGCGGTTCGCGCCAGTATGTGGAACCGCTGTCACGTCCCTTCCGCCAGCAGGTGCGGCTGTCATCGCCGGCGGAACGGGTTCAGCGCCACGCCGACCGGGTCGAGGTTACGGCCCGGGGCAGTCAGCCCGAGAGGTTCGACCACGTGGTTCTGGCCTGCCACAGTGACCAGGCATTGGCCATGCTGGCCGACCCCAGCGCTGCCGAGCGGGAACTTTTGGCCGCCATTCCCTACCAGAAGAACGATACGGTTCTGCACACAGACAGCAGCCTGCTGCCGGCCCTCCCCAGGGCCCGCGCCAGTTGGAACTGCCATATACCCCGCCAGGAGCGCGACGGCGTATCGCTGACCTACTGGATGAACAAGCTGCAGTCCATCACCGCGCCGGTGGAATTCTGCGTGACGATCAATACGCCGGATGCCATTGCACCTGAGGCGGTGCTCCGGCGTCTGGTCTATCACCACCCGGTCTATTCAACAGCAGCCTTCGAGGCACAGAAGCGACGGGACGAGATCAGCGGCGTCAACCGCACCTCATTCTGCGGCGCCTACTGGGGCTGGGGCTTTCATGAAGACGGCGTCAAGAGCGCACTGGCGGTTTGTCGGCAGTTCGGGAAAGAGTTGTAGCCATGGAAAGTCGAATCTATACAGGTCACGTGGGCCATCAGCGCCTGACACCGGTCGGCAACAGTTTCCGCTACAGCCTGTTCTTCCTGTATCTTGATCTGGCGGAACTGGATACGGTCTTCGCTGATCGCTGGCTCTGGTCGATCGAGCGGCCGAACTGGGCGTCCTTCCGCCGTTCAGATCACTTTCGCCCGGATACGCTGCCGCTTGATAAGGCCGTC
>JAYTVV010000187.1:0-9356 GCA_043743795.1 Geobacteraceae bacterium | reverse complement strand
GCCCGTGGCGGCCGGGTGATTGCCTTCTGTACGTGTGGCGACCGGGAAGTGGTACGCAAGGCTGAAAATACCCTGTTCCTGCCGGAATGCAGTGAATGGATCGCCCCGATTCTACTTTCAATACCTCTGCAACTGCTTGCCTACCATATGTCGGTCCTCAAGGGGAACGACGTGGATCAGCCCAGGAACCTGGCGAAATCCGTTACAGTTGAATAGGAGCATGTCATGACCATTGAAGAGACCATCTCGTCACGTAAGGCCCGGATCGGGGTCATTGGGCTCGGCTACGTCGGCCTGCCGCTGGTGATCGCTTTCTGCAAGGCCGGTTTCAGCGTAACCGGCTTCGATGTGGACGCGGAAAAAGTGAGGATGATCCGAAATGGGACCAACTACATCCGTCATATCGACCTGTCCGCTCTTGATCAGAGTACGTTGGAAAAACTCACGCCCACATCGGACTTTTCCCAGTTGCATGACATGGATTGCATCATCGTCTGCGTCCCGACGCCGCTCAACAAATACCGAGAGCCGGATATGTCCTACGTGTTCAATACCAGCGGTGCCATAGCTGATTACCTGCGAGAAGGACAACTGATTGTTCTGGAGTCCACCACCTATCCGGGAACCACCGATGGTGAGATGCGCGAGATTCTGGAACGCACCGGACTCAAGGCCGGGGTGGATTTTTATCTGGCATTTTCACCGGAACGGGAAGACCCCAACAACAAGGAATTCTCCCTGAACACGGTCCCAAAAGTAGTCGGCGGCTTCACCCCCGCCTGCCTGAAGGCGGCTCAGACACTGTACGAGACCATTATTGTGCAGACGGTCCCGGTCTCCTCGACCCGGGTGGCCGAGGCCTCCAAGCTGCTGGAGAATATCTACCGTTCGGTGAACATCGCCCTGGTGAACGAGCTCAAGGTGCTTTTCGACCGCATGGACATGGATATCTGGGAAGTTATCGAGGCGGCCAAGACCAAGCCATTCGGGTTCCAGGCCTTTTACCCCGGTCCCGGGCTGGGAGGTCACTGCATACCGATCGACCCGTTCTACCTGACCTGGAAGGCCCGTGAATTCGAATGTCACACCCGTTTCATCGAACTGGCCGGTGAGATCAATACCTCCATGCCCGATTACGTAGTAGGCAAGGTCATGCTGGCGCTAAACGATGTCGGCAAGGCGGTCCGGGTCGCCCACATCCTGATTTTAGGCCTGGCCTACAAGGCCAACGTGGATGACGACCGGGAATCTCCAACCTATCGCCTGATGGAAAAGCTGGAAGAACTGGGGGCCATTGTCAGCTACAACGACCCCTACATCCCGGTGGTCCGCCTGACGCGCGAACATGCCCGCTACGCCGGAAAGGAGTCGGATCCGGTCAGTGGCGATTACGACCTGCTGCTGATCGCCACGGCTCATGATGAATACCGCAAGCTGGATCTGCTCTCCTACGGCATTCCGGTGGTCGATACTCGCAACCTGATCAGTGAACAGAACGTGCTCTGTTACAAGGCGTAGCAACTGTTGAAAATGATCCTGATCTATCTGACAGCATCACTGTTTGTTCTGCTGACGCTGTTTGTGATTTTCGCCCCCGGTTTCCTTTTTACCGAGGATCCCGCCAGGAAAGCGGATGCCGTGGTCCTGTTTGTCGGACCGGGCAACGAGGCCAGATTGTACGAGGCCCGGCAGCTGGTCAAGGATGGTTATGCCCGCTATCTGCTGATTCCAGCGTCGGGTGAGGTCTATGCACAAGACAGCGCCGCTGAGCTGGTGAAGCTGGAAGGCAAGCTGCCGCGGGCGGACTTCGTACACCGGATCAGGATGGCTTCTGCGTACAAGAGACATTACGAGAATACTCACAAAGAAGTTCTGGAAGCTAGGCGGATGATGGAAGATCGGGGCCTGCACTCGGCACTGATGGTCAGCTCGGCCTACCACATGCGGCGAATCCGGATGATCTCCTGGCGGGTATTCGATGGCAGCAAATATTTGATCAGTTGCAGTCCCACCCAGTGGGGGCAGGAGTTCACCGCAGGTGACTGGCTGGTTAAAGATCGACGACGGATCATTGTAAGTGAGTATGCGAAGATCGGGTGGTTTCTGATGTATGCAACCTTCATATAATCGAGATTTGTGGACATATATTTAAAGACGGAAAGGTTGGACGTCGATTGGAAAGCATTGAACAGCATTGAGATGCCCCAAGGAGTATGACTATGGAGTTAGAACGAGGAGAACGTCCTTGGGGAAGTTATACAGTCCTTGAGGAAAACAATAATTACAAGATCAAGCGGATTGAGGTTTTGCCTGGACAGCGGCTTTCACTACAAAAACACCACCATCGCAGTGAACACTGGATTGTGGTTTCCGGTACCGCTCAGGTAACCTGTGGTGAGAGTGAATTCAAGGTCAACATAAATGAATCCACTTTTATCCCAATCGGGGAAATGCATCGCCTTGAAAATCCCGGCAAGATAACGCTGGTAATTATAGAGGTTCAGAACGGTGAATATCTGGGTGAGGATGACATTGTCCGCTATCAGGATGATTATCAGAGGCAGGTGCCAGTTCAGTCCTGAATTTTTACACCACAATGAAATCGGAGAATTATTATTTTGAAAAAAGCGCTGATAACCGGCATCACCGGACAGGATGGTTCCTACCTGGCAGAACTTCTGCTGTCAAAAGGCTATGAAGTCCACGGGATCAAACGCCGCGCATCGTCACTCAATACCCAGCGGGTTGACCATATCTATCAGGACCCGCATGTGGAAAACCAGCACTTTATCCTGCACTACGGTGACTTGACTGATGCCTCCAACCTCACCCGTATCGTTCAGCAGGTACAGCCGGACGAGATTTACAATCTGGGAGCCCAGTCACATGTGGCGGTCAGTTTTGAATCCCCCGAATATACTGCAGATGCAGACGGGTTGGGTGCCTTGCGCCTTCTGGAAGCGATCCGGCTGCTGGGACTGGAGAAAAAGACCCGCTTTTACCAGGCCTCCAGTTCTGAACTCTATGGACTGGTCCAGGAGATCCCCCAGAAGGAATCGACACCTTTCTATCCCCGCTCTCCCTATGCGGTGGCCAAACTCTATGCCTACTGGATCACCGTAAACTACCGGGAGGCCTACGGCATCTACGCCTGCAACGGCATCCTCTTCAACCATGAGTCTCCGCGCCGGGGCGAGACGTTTGTTACCCGCAAGATCACCCGAGGACTTTCCAACATCGCACAAGGCCTTGAGCAATGCCTCTTCATGGGCAATATGGACTCGCTGCGCGACTGGGGACACGCCAAGGATTACGTCAGGATGCAGTGGATGATGCTACAGCAGGAACAGGCTGAAGACTTTGTCATTGCCACCGGGCTTCAATATTCGGTACGCCAGTTTATCCACTGGTCAGCTGCTGAGTTGGGCATCACTCTGCGATTTGAGGGTCAGGGGATTGAAGAACGGGGAATAGTCGAGCAGGTTACAGGGGATAAAGCACCGGCACTCAAGCCCGGCGACACGGTCGTCAGGGTTGACCCGCGCTATTTCAGGCCCGCCGAAGTCGATACCTTGCTGGGGGACCCGGCTAAGGCAAAGGCCAAGCTGGGGTGGTCTCCTGAAATCACGGCACAAGAAATGTGCGCCGAGATGGTAGCTCAAGACCTGCACGTTGCCCAGCGTCACGCCCTGCTCAAAAAACATGGCTATGAACTGCCGGTTTCCTTGGAAAATTAGATGAGCGACAAGAACAGCCTGAACATGCTTGTAAGTCTGATAATTCCTGTCTACAACAGGCGCGATGAATTGGAAGCATGCCTGGCCAGCGTAATGAAACAAACCTACGGGAATTTTGAAGCGATTATTATCGACGATTGCAGCACAATGATGATTGAAGACATTGTGCAGAAATTTAACGACCCGCGCCTGAAATACGTAAAGAACCCGAAGAATGGAGGACCGTACAACGCCAGAACGGTAGGATGGAAGATGGCCAAAGGCGATTATATAGTGTGTCTTGACAGTGACTGGGAGGCTTTCCCCTGGCTGCTGGAACGGGTGGTCTCCTATTTCGGGGAAACTCCCATGGCCGACGCTGTGACAGGCATGTTCCTGCGAAGTGAGGATTCCCGAGTATTCGTAAGGATTAAGGACGGCAAGCGACTGGTTACTCCCGAAGAGGTTGCTTCCCTACCGGCGGTTTCTGATTGTATAGCAGGTGTCAGACGTTGTGTGATTGATGAGTGGCTGAAGAAAAGCCATGAGTATTTTGCCCTGGAAGGGCACTCCTGGCTGACGTTTTCTTTGAACCATTCGCAGTTGTATGTGGACGAACCGTGGGCCATGTACCATATCGATTCTCCAAACCGGGTGACACTGGCACTCGCCGGCAGGAACACCCGGCAGATCAACGATTGCCTTCTCTTCCTGAAGGATCATGATGAAATATTGCGCACCGTTCCCCGTCAGGATATTGATCGAATGTTGAAAGTGATTGTGGCGATATTCATAAAGAACAAGGAATGGCAAGGGCTAAAAAAATGCTTTTATTACATGAAGTTGAGAAATATGAACGTAAACAGAGAGGTCTCTAATATACTGTCTTCGGCGGTTATTTCGAAACTTCGGAGATTGGCCGGTATGTCTCGCCGAACTTTAGAGGTTTCATGGATATAATATCACGACCTCTGGAGTTACCTGCTGTTATGGCAAAGACCATTAGGATTGAATCGTTTTGATCAGCAAGTTAGAGCGCACTGTTTCAATATTGACGCCCTCTTTTGTAAAAAGCAGGATTGCGGGGCGTCCGTACCTTCAAAAGGTGCTTGGTAATACTATTTGGCTGGTAGCAGATAGAATCCTGCGCATGGGGTTCAGCCTTGTTGTCGGCGTCTGGGTTGGCAGGTATCTTGGACCGGAACGGTTCGGGGCCCTTAATTTCGCCAGTGCCTTTGTTGCACTTTTCAGTGTCCTGGCTTCCCTTGGTCTGGATGCAATTGTCATCCGGGATATCGTCCGTGAGCCTGAAAGGAAATACGAGATACTGTCCTCGACATTCCTCCTGAAGCTTTGTGGCGGGGGGATTGCGTTCATAGCTTCTCTGGCGGCGATTGTAGTAATGCATCCTGCTGATTCCCAAGCTCACTGGCTTGTGGGGATAATTGCCGTCGGCATGATTTTTTCGTCATTCGACGCCATCGACCTGTGGTTTCAGTCTCAAACCTTGTCAAAATATGCCGTAATGGCCAAGAACCTGGCTTTTGTCATATTGTCGATCGTCAAAATAATTCTGATTTTGAATCATGCGTCTATTATTGCGTTTGCGTATGCGGCGCTGGCTGAAATAATTGTCGGCGGGGCAGGGCTGGTCTTTTTTTATGTCCGACAGCATTCTTTGGCTACCTTGTGGTGTCCCAAAATTGACACCGCCAAAAGGTTGCTCAAAGAGAGTCTGCCCGCCATCCTTTCCGGGCTGGCCATTATGATTTACATGCGCATTGATCAGGTCATGCTGGAGCAAATGTCCGGAAACCGGGAGGTCGGGCTCTACTCTGCGGCGCTACGCTTCTCCGAAATCTGGTACATGATACCATCGTTAATTGTTTCTTCAGTCAGGCCCTCACTTACCCATGCTAAAGAGGAGTCTGAAAGCAAATATTACCAGCAGCTTCAGCGCCTGTGCAACATGCTGGTAAAAATTGCCTATGCGATTGCTCTGCCAATGACGTTCGCAGCTACTTTTATCGTGACCATGTTCTATGGCGAAGCTTACAAAGAAGCTGGAATAATTCTTGGAATTCACATCTGGGCAGCTATCTTCGTATTCATCGGCGGAGCAATGTCAATCTGGTTTGTGAATGAAGGCTTGATGAAATACACGCTTATCCAGACAATCATTGGCGCAGTCATGAATGTAGTTTTAAATATACTGCTTCTGCCACGTTATGGTGGCGTTGGCGCTGCCATTGCGACAGTAATATCGTACTGTTTTGCAGCTTACCTGTGTAATTCTCTAACCAGGAAAACCATGACAGCGTTTAAAATTCAGACCAAAGCCTTATTCCTAATAAACAAATAATGGCAATTGCTCTCATAAAAAAATTCGATTGAGGAATGTCAATTGTCCCAGGTATCAATCATGAGCGATGCAGTATGTAAAATTTGCGACAAGCCGGCTGATTTCTATGGCGCGATGAAACTGCTGAAAAAGTACAATGTCAGGTATTTCAGGTGCAGAGCATGCGGATTCATACAAACCGAGGAACCATTCTGGTTGGATGAAGTATATGCAAAAGCCATTAATCATTCTGACGTTGGCATTTTAACACGGAATAAACGTTTGGCAGATATAGCAAGGGCTGTTCTGAACCTTTTCTATGACAGGCAGGGCAGGTTTCTCGATTATGGTGGCGGCTACGGGATATTCGTTCGAATGATGCGCGACAGAGGATTCAATTTTTACAGGTACGACAGATATTGCGAAAACCTTTTAGCCAAAGGCTATGATATTGATGACGCAGGAACAGGCAGATTCGAATTGCTGACCAGTTTTGAACTGTTCGAGCATTTAGTCGATCCACGGGAAGAAATTTCTCAAATGAAGCGCTATGCAGACAATATTCTGTTTACCACGACCCTTCTCCCTCCAGGTAATCCGGACCTTGAAGAATGGTGGTATTTCGGGAAAGAGCATGGTCAGCACATATCATTTTATACCAGGAAAAGCCTTGAAATATTGGCGGAGTCTTTATCATTAAAGCTGGTTTCCAACAATTCATCGGTACATCTTTTTACCAACCGGAAGGTTTCTGAAGCGCTGTTTTCATTGATTACTCAAAAACCCCTGGTCACGTTGCTGATGAACAAGATGCACAAGAACAGGTCGCTTGCCAACGAAGACTATAACAGTGCTGTCGAGCGCATGTTTGCCGGAGAATGACATGAAGATTGGTATTAGTGCGGCTTCCTTTGTGCCGGGGGTTGCCGGAGGTCTGGAGACGTATTTCAGGGCTCTCTTGGAATATCTGCCGCTGCTGGGACCACAAAACGAGTATGTTCTCTTTTGCAAAAGAACGGTCAAAGATCAGTTTGTAATCCCCAAACAAATGTCGGTGGTTACTGTTGATTATGCCCGTCATTCACTGGCATGGGGCGTCAGGCATGGCATCAGATTTCTCACCGGACAGGATCTTTTGCTAAAGAAGATGGACGCTCAGCACCTTGACATAATCCACCATCCCTTTACTGCAATGAATCCGCTGGGGTTGAAAACTCCCAAGGTCTTGAGTTTTGCAGACATGCAACAGGAACTTTTTCCCGATTTTTTTTCGGACTACGAACTGCGGGTACGAAAAGCCAGCTATAAACCATCTGTGGATTCAGCAGAGAAAGTAATTGTTCCATCCAATTTCACGCGTCAATGCCTGATTGAGAGATATGGAACCGCACCCGAAAAGATTGCTGTCATTCACTATGGTTACAATGAGGATTTCCGCGAGATCAAAGATCAGGGCAGGATAGCCTCCTTCCAGGAACAGCATGGATTGGACAAACCATACATGTTTTATCCCGCAGCCACCTGGCCCCACAAAAACCATGCAAACCTGATTGAAGCGCTCTACCTGTTGAAAAATGAAGCGAGATTCGACGGCTACCTGGTATTGACCGGAATTGCGAGAGGCGCACAGGATGACCTGCTTGAGTTATGCAGAACGCGGGATTTGAGCAGCATGGTAAAGTTCCTGGGGTATCTGCCATACGAAGATCTGCCGGTTCTTTTCAGTGGAGCACGGCTGATGGTTTTCCCATCCCTGTTTGAGGGTTTCGGAATCCCGGCCGTGGAAGCAATGGCCTGTGGCTGCCCGGTTGTCTGTTCCAATGCAACGTCACTTCCCGAAGTCGTGGGTGACGCTGGAATCCTGTTCGAACCCTGTTCTCCGGAAGATATGGCCGAGAAAATTGCACTGGTCTGGAACGATGAAGCGAGAAGAATGAAGATGATTGAATCAGGCTATGAACGGGTAAAGTTGTTTGACTGGCATAGCGCAATACGCAAAACCTTGGACGTATATTCCGAAGTTTCATCTATAAAAAATAACAGCATAAACAGTCAACGCTATGCTGGATAATCCATATTTCATTCTGATAGCTCTGGTTTCGGGGATTCTGTTCCTTTGTGTCAGCCCGAAATACAAGCTAGTACTGGCACTATTTGTAATGTCCTCATGCTTTGATCTGGTGGAACACATTATCGCTGGGATCGATCTGTGGGATGTTGGATTCCTTATGTTGTTTATCGCCTATGTGCAGCTATTGATCACATCCGGCAGTAAGCCGCATGAGAAGCCGGTCTATGAAAAAATACTAATTGTGTTTATTGTCTGGACGCTGATTGAATTTGCCTGGTCCCTGTCTCAATACCCGTTGATTCCTACTATCAAGATTGCGCGGCAACTCGTGCTTGGCTACATGACCTACTTTGTCTACCTTTCATTCTTCAAGGCACAGAATTATGATCTGGAGCCGTTTTTCAAGTTGCTGTACTGGGTGATCTTTTTATTTGTCATACTTTTTGTTGCGCAGTCAGCCCTGCACGTCCCCATTCTCAAATCACTGGAAAGAGAATATGAAGGTATAACTAGGAGTATTCCCGGGTTTTTAGCCTATGCTTTTTTATTCACTTGGTATCATCTTGTTCGATATTTTTCCGGGGAGAAATTATCCTTTTCCGAATATATCTATCTCGCTCTTATGATTGTTGTGATCATGGGAACATATACGCGCAGCGTTTATTTTGGAGTGATGTTCATTGTGGGAGTGATGTTATGTCTCCTTGTGAAGGATGGCAAACTACAGCTGACAAAAGTAACATCATCCGCAATTATAGTTTTCATCACCTTCATGTTGCTGTTTAGCACTGGGAAGCTTGATAAAATGATTGATAGGACGTTGAGCGGTCTACAATTAATTTCCGGCGATGTAGGAGGGAATTCCCAGGAACGACAAAAAAAGGATGACTCATATTCCGGAAGGATTGCCATAGTTAAGGAGCGTTTCTTTATGGGTCTTATGGCAAATCCGGTTATGGGGTATGGATTTGTGCATGATGATATCGCTTTTAATATGCTCAAACTGCGACCTCGTTCAGGTAGCATTCGAGCAGACAAATATAATTACAAGTATACCAACCGATTTAATCTCACGATCTACTCCGCTGATGCCACATGGGGCAATATAATTATTAACACCGGAATTACGGGGTTAGTCATTTTGATTGTTTTTATCGTCTCAGTAATTGTTGCAGGATTACGAAGAAGTTTTACTGATGGCAGAGTGTACTATTATCAGTGTGCATTT
>JAYTVV010000186.1:0-15943 GCA_043743795.1 Geobacteraceae bacterium | reverse complement strand
CACGCTTGGCGGATGGCTGGAAAATATCAGGAGGATTAAATCATGTCGCTAAGAGATTCACTGAACACAATTGTCCAGAGTGTTGATGGATCTCTGGCTGCGATAATCATGGCTTACGATGGTATTCCGATTGATGAAGTTATTGTTGAGCAGTCTGAGTTCGATATGCAGCTTCTGTCGGTTGAGTACGCAACTGTACTTAAAGAAATCAAGCGCGCTGTAGACGTTATTAAAATGGGTGAACTTGAAGAGGTTTCCATCTCAACAACGCGCACGTGTGTTGTTGTCAGGGTACTAAACGAGGATCTTTTTGCCGCCCTTATTTTGAAACGTGATGGCAATGTCGGTAAGGGACGCTATCTGCTTAAGATCAAATCGTTTGAAGTGCTGCGGGAGCTTACGTAACTATGAAATTTCTGGTACTTCATGGCCCAAATCTAAACCTGCTTGGTACACGCGAACCCGGAATTTATGGCAGTCAAACTCTTGCTGATATCAACGCGTCACTCTTGGAGTTGTCAATAGATTTGGGATGCGAACTTTCATTCTTTCAGTCCAACACGGAAGGTGAATTAATTGATGCTATTCAGGCTGCAGCACAGGGATGTCGTGGCATAGTACTTAATCCGGCAGCTTACACCCATACCAGTATTGCAATTCGCGATGCATTGTCGTCTGTCGGCCTTCCTTGTGTTGAAGTACACCTCTCTAATATCCACAGCAGAGAATCGTTTCGGCATACAAGCCTGATTGCACCCGTTGCAATTGGGCAAATATGCGGTTTTGGTAGTGACAGTTACCTGCTCGCGTTGCGGGCATTATTTAATTTCGTCAAAAGTGTTTAAATAAGATTTTCATCTTATGGTTGGTTTTTAAAGCGTTATATAAAAACAGTTTGTAGTTAGGGTTTCATTTATGCTAAAAAACAGACGCTCTCGTCTGAAGTGGTTCTTTGAAGAATATTCACTTAATGCGGTATTATTTACTGATCTCAGAAATATTCGGTATCTATGTGGCTTCAGCGGCACCGAAGGGGTATTGCTGGTGTCTCGGGATGACGCATGGTTTCTCTGCGACTCGCGGTATACTGCACAGGCTGCAGCGGAAGTGCAATCAGCTGAAATAAGGGAATGCGCCGCAATTCGTATTGACACCGTAGCGGCCTTAGCCCACGAATATGGCCTTGACCGTATTGGTTTTGAGGCGGCTCATACAACTGTCAGTGCTTTTCGGAAGATGGCTGAAAAATTGGCCGGGATTGAACTGGTCGAACTTGACTCAAAACTTGATGAAATCCGTATTTGTAAAGACAGCGCTGAACTTGAGCAACTCAGAACTGTTGCGACACTTTCTTCGTGTGCCCTTGCTTCTATACTTGCTGATATCAAGCCAGGCGTTCGAGAGGTTGACATCGCATTGGCGCTTGAGCTTGAGATGCGTAAACGTGGCGCGGACGGTAAGGCATTTGATTTTATAGTTGCTTCCGGGGAGCGGGGTGCCATGCCTCACGGCAGGGCCAGCGACAAGATTATTCAGTCAGGTGAGATGGTAACAATCGATTTTGGTGCGTTAAAAGATGGGTATCATTCTGATGAAACGGTTACAATTGCCTGTGGGGAGCCAAACGCTCATGCCCGGGAGATTCACTCGATTGTCAGGACGGCTCATGATCTTGCCATAGATGCGGTTAGGCCAGGCATCAGTTGCAGGGATCTTGATGAGGTCGCACGGGCATACATACGCGACAAAGGGTATGGTGATTACTTTGGTCACGGATTGGGACATGGTGTCGGTCTGGAAATTCACGAAATGCCGACGCTTTCTCCCCGCAGTGGTGCCGTACTGGAAGAGGGGATGGTCATAACGGTTGAACCAGGTATTTATATACCGGGCTTTGGGGGTGTCAGGATTGAAGATACTGTTGCAGTGACCGGCGTTGGTTGCCAAATTCTGACAAGTGCCGATAAACAATTGCTGGTTCTATGAAATACGAATAATTTTTAATATTTTTAGATGTACCACTATCAGACTGTAAGTAAAAGGAGACAAACTGAAATGGATATCAAAGACCTTAAGCTGCTGATAAAACTTGTGACGGAAACAGACATTACTGAATTTGAAATGGATAATTCAGACGAAAAAATTATTATTAAGCGAGGGCACAAGCCAGAGTATATTACACTTGCTGCACCGGCAGCCCAGCAGTATGCTCCACAAAGCTATCAACCACCTCCAGCCGTTGCGCCTGCTGCAACTGCAACTGCGCCGGTTGCTCCAGCTGTTGAAGCCGGAGATACGCTTAACTCTCCAATAGTCGGGACTTTTTATTCAGCCCCCGGTCCAGATGCGGCTCCCTATGTAGCTGTTGGCCAAGTTGTTGAAAAAGGACAGGTACTCTGCATTGTTGAAGCTATGAAGCTGATGAACGAGATTGAGGCTGAGTGTAAATGCAAGATTGTAAAAATTTGCAAAGACAATGCTCAGGCGGTAGAATACGGCGATCCATTGTTTGTTATCCAGAAACTTTAATTTCATTCCATAGCGGGGTTCGCCTTCATGTTTCATAAAGTACTTATTGCCAATCGCGGTGAGATTGCCGTCAGGATTATCAGGGCTTGCAAGGAATTGGGCATAAAGACTGTGGCAGTATATTCACAGGCTGATGTTCACTCTCTCCACGTTAAGCTGGCCGACGAGAGCGTTTGTATCGGACCGGCTCCCAGTGCCCAGAGCTACCTCAATATTAATGCCATTATCAGTGCTGCTGAATTGACCGATGCTGAGGCGATTCATCCCGGTTACGGTTTTCTTTCTGAAAATGCAAAATTTGCGGAAGTATGTGAAAAATGCGGCATAACTTTTATCGGTCCAACTGCTGAAAGTATGCGTATCATGGGTGACAAAATCAGTGCCCGTCAGGCAGTCATCAAGCAGGGAGTTCCAATCCTTCCTGGTACCAAAGAGGGTGTTCACTCGGTTGAAGAGGCTGTTAAGGTAGCGAAAGAAATCGGTTTCCCGGTTATCATCAAGGCGACAGCAGGTGGCGGCGGCCGCGGTATGAAAATTGTTCATTCTCAGGCTGCATTGCCAAATGCATTTGCAACTGCTCGTGCTGAAGCTCAATCCGGATTTGGTAATCCTGAAGTTTACATTGAACGCTATTGTGAAAAGCCTCGTCACGTTGAAATCCAGATTCTGGGTGACAAGCACGGTAATGTGATTCACCTGGGTGAACGCGACTGTTCGATTCAGCGTCGCCATCAAAAACTGATTGAAGAAGCTCCATCCACAGTAGTTACGCCTGAAATTCGCAAGGCGATGGGTGACGCTGCTGTCAGAGCCGCTGCTGCCGTCGGTTACAACAGCGCTGGTACCGTTGAGTTTCTGGTTGATAAACAGAATAACTTTTACTTCATGGAGATGAATACCCGCATACAGGTTGAACATCCGGTTACAGAAATGATCACCGGAGTGGATCTTGTTCGAGAGCAGATTCGTTCAGCGGCTGGTATTCCATTACGCTACAAGCAGGAAGATATTCAGATCAGAGGGCATGCAATCGAGTGTCGCATAAATGCTGAGGATCCGTTTAAATTTACCCCCTGTCCCGGAAAAATCACCGCATATCATCCGCCAGGTGGACTCGGTGTTCGTGTTGATTCATTTATCTACGACCAATACTCGGTTGTACCGAATTACGACTCACTGATCGGGAAACTGATTGTTCATGCCGATACTCGTGAGGAAGCAATCAAGCGAATGGCCCGTGCGCTTGATGAGTATCGCATTGAGGGAATTAAGACGACCATATTTTTTCACAAACGTATAATGGCCCATAAGGATTTTATTGACGGCGACATTGATACCTCTTTCCTTGAACGAATTGTGTTGGAGTAGACGCCATGGATTTTCCGGATGAACTGAAATATTCGAAGGAGCATATATGGGTCAGAGTTGAGAACGGTTCGGCTGTCATTGGTATTACTGATTATGCTCAGGAGGAACTCGGTACAATCAGTGGTGTTGAGCTTCCTGATGAGGGAGATGAAATTGAGCAGGATGATTCAATTGGATCAGTTGAAGCTCACAAGACAGTTGCTTCATTGTATGCACCATTCAGTGGTACTGTCCGGAGTGTGAACCATGAGGCGCTGGATAACCCGGAGCTACTCAACGATGATCCGTACGACGGTGCTTGGCTTATTGAAGTTTCGCTGGATGATCCAGAGGAACTGAAAAGTCTTTTGTCAGCTGATGATTATGCGGACTATATTGAGGACAGGGATTAATTTTTGACATAAACTGTGCTATACGGGCGAGATCATTTTGTGATTTCGCCCTGTTTTATTTGAAAGGAATCCAAACGTGCGTTTATCCTTATTAATACTTTCGATACTGATTCTTCCCGTTTCAGTACATTCTTCTGACGTTCCGCTTTCGCTGACGTTAAAAGAAGCTATTCGCCTGGCTGTTGAGAAGAATCTGGACGTGCGTGCAGAACTTTATAATGCAGCTCAGCTTGAGGCTGATATTAACAGGAACCGCTCGATATATGACCCGGTACTTTCACTTCAGACCAGTTACATCGATTCTTCATCCGCAACATTCAGTTCTGCCGGAAAAGCGATTGACTCGCAAGCGATTGTTCTTAATTCCTCTGTCAGTCAGCTCCTCTGGACCGGTGGGACCGCTAAAATATCATTCGAAAATGGTTACACTGGCAGTACTACAGTTACAGGGTGGCAGACAGGGCTAGGAGCCAGCATTAGTCAGCCGCTTTTAAAAAATGTTGGACGGGAGGCAACCGAGATAGCTGTCAATATTTCCCGATCCTCAAAATTTGCATCACTTGAACGGTTTAATTCCCGCCTCCTTTCTACAGTTGCGCAGGTCAGAACAGAATATTATAAGCTTCACAGTCTGCGGGAAGAGTTTAGCGTAAAGAAAGTTTCGCTGGATTTGGCGAAAAAAATTCTTTCTGAAACTCAAGCGAGAGTTAAGGCAGGAGTCCTTCCGGCCATGGAGATACTTAACGCTGAATTCGGAGCTGTTACCCGGGAAAAAGAACTTATCGATGCTGAGCGTGCGGTACGTGATCAGGTTGATGTTCTTCGCCTGCTGCTGCAGATGGATACGAAAGTAAGCGATATACAGACCATTGATCTTCCGTCTCGTGAACTTTTTGAAGTAAATGAAAATGATGCAATCCAGAAGGCGTTAAGTCGTCCTGATATTCGTGAACAGAAACGAACTATTGAGGTGAATGAACTCCAGGTCAGCAATTTTAATCAGAAGACGCGGCCGGACCTTAATTTAACGGCTTCTGTCCAGTTAACAGGCCTGGATAGTGCCTATTCGCGTAACTTCGAGAAAGTTATCAGTTCAGATTATCCGGTTTGGAGCATAGGACTTAACCTCAGTTATCCGTTAGGTAATGGCGCAGCTGAAAACGACTATCGCAAAAGTAAACTGAAATCAGAACAGCTTTCTCTGCAACTGCGCAGTCTGGAAGAAAACTCTACAAAAGAAGTCAAGGCGGCGATTCGCGGAGTTGTAGCCGGCTTTAAGCAGATTGAGGTTGCTGATAGAGGGGCAACGTTTGCCGAAGAACGCTTGCGGGCGTTTATTCGTAAAAACGAGGTTGGACTGGCAACGACCAAGGATGTTCTTGATGTCGAAAATGATCTTGCCGTATCCAGGAGCAACCAGATCAAGGCTGTTGTCGGGTACGCCAATGCCCTGACCCTTTATTGGCAGGTGACCGGTGAACTTCTGGAGAAGGAAGGGATCCGTGTTGTTGAAGGTGATGCCGATAAGCTATACTCTGCTACCCACTGATGTTGAAAGTCGGTCAAATAGAGTATGCGAACTGCACTCCGCTTTTCCATGTTTTAAAAAAGCACTTTCCCTGTTCCGAGTATGAATTTATTACAGGAGTTCCGGCTGAACTAAATAGGCTGCTCTTGTCAGGAGAGATCGATGTTTGTCCTTCATCGTCCATAGAGTATGCGTATCACCCTGAACGCTACGCAATCTTGCCGCAGCTTTCCATTTCCAGCATTGGCGCAGTGGCAAGTGTATTGCTTTTTTCCAGCATGCCTGTCGAAAATCTTGATGGTAAAAAAATTCAGCTGAGCTCTGAATCCGCCACTTCCGTAAATTTACTTAAAATACTGCTTGCGCAATGTTTTGGCTGCTCATGTCGATATGAATTAGCCCAACCGGGTATAACTGTTGCCACTGGCGATTCATCTGCTTTGCTGCTTATTGGTGACTCCGCTTTGCGGACTTCTTTGGAAAAAACTGATTTGTTTATATATGACCTCGGTGAATTGTGGTACACATGGACCGGTTATCCGTTTGTTTTTGCTCTCTGGCTCTGCCGTAATGAGATTGCCGAATTACCAGAACTAAAGAATCTTGCCCGACGATTAGTACAGGCTAAAGAGCTCGTTCCCGACCACCTGGAACTGATTGTGAAATCAGCTAGAGAAGTTTCCTGGCTTGGACATGAGAGGCTCATGGCGTATTGGCGAGATAATATTTCGTACCAGCTTGACGAACGAGCTCGGACTGGTCTGATGATGTACTATACGAAGTGCTTTGAAACCGGCTTGATAGCTGAAATTCCAGAACTACATTTCATTTAGCCATAATTCGACAATCGGTGATTGTATGAAAATTCGCACACAGGGTAATAGTTCATGGATTCGGATACTTTCTGGAGTCGTCCGTGACCTGAATGAGCCACGTAGACCTGAAGAACGTCTGGATGACCGCTGTGTCCGAGCCCGCATTGTTGCACGGACTCGCTGGGTTATGCTGGGCGCTGTTGCATTGTACGCGTTAGTTGCAGCGGCCTGTTTTTCATTCAGCATAATTGGTTTTCATTTTACCCTTACCCAAGTGGTTTTTTTGTCACTTACGGTAGTCTCTGTTGTTATTTACAATTATTTGTTCAGCTCAAATTGTTTTTTTCTTTCCCGGCTTCCTTACCTCACTCACCTACAGATCGGACTTGATCTTTTCTTTGTAACGGCACTAATACACTTTACCGGTGGTGTCATCAGCTGGTTCTGGCCGGTATATCTTCTTGTAACCTTGGAGTCAGCTTTTCTTTTTGATGATAAACGTGATGTTTGGCTTATAGGAACGCTTGGAGCAACTTTTTACGGGGCGGTACTTGCTTCAGAGAGCGTACATCTGATTCCAACGGTAACAATGCCTTTTATAGATTCCTCCCAGCAGGAAGTTTTTTTGTTCCAGCTGCTTATGTGGAGCTGGGTGGCTGGGATGAATGCAACTGTTGCTTTTATTGCAGCATTTCTAATGGAGACCATCCGTAAAGATAAAATCCGGGTAAAAGAAAGTGAAGATGCATTACTGGGCTTTATTTCATCTGCAAATGACCTTGTTTTCTGTGTTGATGAAACCGGAACAATACGTTACGCAAACCAGATTTTCATCGAGCAACTCTCAGGAGATAGAGCGGAAAGTAGCTATTCCCACAATATCTACGAGTTAGTTAATGACGATGCTCGTTCACTGCTTGCTGATCTGGTCGAACAGGTTCTTCTCAACTCTCAACCTGCTTATATTGAAGCTTCTTTTACCACCTCTGACAAACAGACTGTCGACGTTGAAATGAGCCTAACCGTCGGAGCCAGAAACGGAGATTCTCCCGTTGTATGGGGAGTCTGCCGGGATATAACAGAGCGTAAGCGAGCCCAGTCTGCTCTCTACTCACTTGCTCATCACGACATCTTAACCGGACTTCCCAACAGGGTTCTACTTGAGGATCGTCTGTTACAGGCAAAGGCGCTTGCTAATCGTCAGCAAACCGGATTTGCCTTGCTGTTTCTTGATCTGGATCGTTTCAAAATCATTAATGATACTTTGGGACATGCAATAGGTGATGAACTGTTACGTTTAGTCGCTTCACGTCTACATCGGACGCTTCGTGAGACTGACA
Organism: Geobacteraceae bacterium; assembly: GCA_043743795.1. GTDB lineage: Bacteria > Desulfobacterota > Desulfuromonadia > Geobacterales > Pseudopelobacteraceae > JACRCG01. The sequence goes on along the minus strand of JAYTVV010000186.1, from coordinate 7,971 downwards.
CGGTTGCCAGAATTGGAGGCGATGAGTTTATTATTCTGCTGGTGGACACCGGCAAAAGGGAAGACATCGCCTTTTTAGCAGATAAAATAATGAAATCATTAGTGCTTCCTTTTCATCTCAGAGATCATGAACTTTTTGTGACAGCTAGTCTCGGTGGTTGCATGTATCCTGATGACGATCAGGATACTGAGTCGATGATGAAAAAAGCTGATATCGCGATGTATCATGCAAAAGCGCTCGGAAGAAACAATTTTCAGTTTTATGCCAACCAAATGGACCAAAATGCATCACGACGTTTTATTATTTCAAACAGCCTTCGTAAGGGCTTGGAACATCAGGAATTTCGGTTGTTTTATCAGCCGAAGGTTGATGTGATGTCCGGCCGTATTGTTGCCATGGAGGCACTGGTGAGGTGGGAACATCCTGAACTGGGTCTGCTGTCGCCGCTCGAATTCATTCAGCTTGCGGAGGAAAACGGCTTGATCGTCCAGCTGGGAGAGTGGGTTCTCAGGGAAGCTTGCAGGCAGAATATACAGTGGCATAATGAGGGCATTACAAATCTTCGCGTGGCGGTGAATCTTTCCGGATATCAACTTCAGCACGTTGCTCTGTTGTCTTCAATCAAGAATGTTCTTGCTGAAACGGGTATGTCTCCTGATAATCTTGAGTTTGAAATTACCGAAAGTGTAATTATGCAAAATCCGGACTTTGCCGTGACGGTTCTTTCCTCTATTACAGATATGGGTATTCATATTTCAATTGATGACTTTGGTACCGGTTACTCTTCACTTGCTCACCTGAAGCGTTTTTCTGTAAACACCCTGAAAATAGATAAATCGTTTGTTCAAGATGTGAATCTGAGCAGCACAGATGCTGCAATAGCAACCGCCATAATAGCTATGGGAAATAGTCTCAATCTGAATGTAATTGCTGAAGGTGTCGAGACTCAAGCCCAGTTTGATTTTCTGAAGGAAAAGAACTGCGGACAGGTGCAAGGTTTTCTTTTCAGTCGTCCTCTTCCATCAGAGGAGTTTGTTAAGGTGTTGAGGCAGAATTATTTGGATGTTGAAGCGGCGAAGTAGAACTTTACTTTGGGAGTGAAGCCAGTCTTGCGGCATAATCTGCAAGGATACGGGCGTGGTCAAAGCAGAGTTGATTCGGAAGTGAGTCAAGCTGGAATATAGCAAGACTTGCTGCGTCATCAGCTGCACATGGAGCCCCGTGGCCATTGGCAATGTACACCGTTGAAATTGTATGCATTCGGTTGTCACGATCCGGATCGGAATAACATCCCAGTAAACGCAGATTCGATATTGTCAGCGAAGTCTCTTCACAGGCCTCCCGAGCAGCAGCAGACTCTAAAGACTCACCGTAATCCACAAACCCTCCCGGTAGTGCCCAGCCAAAAGGTTCATTCTTTCGTTCAATAAGTACGATGCCACTATCCAGTTCTATAATGATATCTACTGTTGGAAATGGATTTCGATACTGTTTTACGTTGGAACCGCAGGAAGGGCAAGTGAGGGTGGTAAATGACATACGTACGGATTCCTCCATAATAAAAAAGGGGGAATATAAATTCCCCCTTTTGATCCAAACAATATGAAGCTCTAACTATTTCTTTTTCTTAGCACCGGCAGCTTTTTTGGAAGCTTTGAGTGGGTTAACTTTCAATTCAGCAATTGAAAGATCAACTTTTACGTGGGAGGCAAAGTTACATATCCCACCGATCCATTTCTTAGCTGGAGCAGGGTAGGCATTGCAAACCTGACCAATACTGCCGGTCACAACTCGTTCACACCCTTCACAATTTTCAACAATAGTCTGACAGGAACCATCAGGAAATATACATCCCTGTTTTCCCCAAAAAGTACACTCGGTACCTGCAAGTACGGTCTGACACTTCATGTTTCTTCCTCCTGAATTTGTTCTCGAACAATGGTCACCTTATCAATTATAACCGAGAAAAGTCAACGGAAAAATTGATAATAAATCGTACCGGTTGTAGGCGGAACGCAAGAGTCAGCCACCACTTATGATGAGAAAATTCTTGAGTAGATCCATTCCACTCTCTGTCAGGATGGATTCAGGATGAAACTGCACTCCCCAGATCGGGAGTTCTTTGTGGCGTAATCCCATGATTTCATTGTTTTCGACCCATGCCGTGGTTTCAAGGCAATCAGGGAGGGTTGGGCGATCAACAATCAGAGAATGGTAGCGGGTTGCCTGGAAAGGGTTTGGAAGTCCGGCAAACAGTTCCTGTCCATTGTGGAAAATTGGAGAGGTTTTGCCGTGCATGAGAGAAACACTCCGCAATACTCTGCCACCAAAGGCGTAGCCAATGGACTGGTGACCAAGACAAACTCCTAACATCGGAACTTTTCCCGCAAAATGTTTGATAGCTGATACGGAAATTCCAGCTTCTTCCGGGGAACAGGGGCCGGGTGAAATCACAATGCGTGCGGGCTTAAGAGCTTCAATTTCCGCCAGTGATATTTTATCGTTACGATGCACCTGTACATTTTCACCAAGTTGCGCAAAATACTGGACGATGTTGAAGGTAAATGAGTCATAATTATCGATCATCAGTAACATATTTTATGTAACCTCTTGTTATTTATCGTTTATGCGTATTGACTTAAGAAATAATACCCGCATAAATACCCGCTTAATTATGCGATACCCTTCAATTGGTATATCTGACATTGGAAAGATAATCGTTTTGTTACCTAAACTCAAGAGGTAATGGCTAGTTGTTGGTGCAGTCGTTCTGGTTCGTATCGGCCAGACTCGATCTTTTCTTTGAATGCTTCAAACGGGATAGTGATCACACTGCCAAGAAAGCGAGGGTCATCGTAATGCCTCAAATACGCTTCTCGTGCTTCTTGTTCGTCCCGGAACCCGAGCATGCACTTCTGTTCGTCGTGTTTAACAAAGTCCGGTCCTTTTTTCTGATTTATGATGTAGACATTCTCAGCATCACGATGTGGTCCGACATATGCGTCCACAGCGTCACCGTCTTGTCCGAGCGTGCCTTTGATATATCCATATGGATTCCTCATCAGCGTCATGCCGTTCTTGCCGGTATGCGGGTCACTCCATGCCCGGATGCGGCTCTTACCCGTTTCGATGCTGACAGGCAGGCCGTTGAAGTCGATTCGCCCGTCAAGCGATCTGGACTTAATCAGCCATGCACCGACTTGGAGTCTTTTTCGCTCGTCTCCTTCTCTGCGTCCTTCTTGTCCATCTCGTCCGCTGCTGCCAGTGCTTTTTTTAAGAGTGCCGCCTTGCGTTTGTATTTCTCTTCTTCGGTCAGTTCTGCCATTCTCGCCTCCGTTGGATTTTCTTAGTAGGTGTAAGCCGGTGGTCTTAAATGTTGCCACATCATTCTGTTGTGGCGTCTTTACTCTATCAGATGATAACTTTGATTTCTGGAGGGTGTTATGGATGCTCTTATCGATGAACATCTCATTTCCAAAGCTACTGCTATTTTTTACAGATTGAAGAAACGTGACAAACGTCCCTTTGAAATTGCTTTTTGTTTTAGTAGCAAAAGAATTATCGTGTACTGTTTTGATGGTACAGAGGTCAGTAAGCCGTTTTGATTTCCGTAGCCGCAGTCCTGACCGCAGGGATTTGGTGAGGTGGTCGTTGTGCGAAAGCATTTGTTGTGCTAATGTGGTTATAGCCTGTTGCTGGGCCGATAGCTGGTCGAGTGCCCCATTTTCGGCAAGTCCGGTCTTTGACGCAACAGGCTCTTTTATTTCAATGCTTTCTACTCCCGCATCGTATATCCAATCCCCATTCGAGTCTTCTTGCACATCTATGATTGCCAAAATTGGTTCGTTGCCGACTTGGGCGACCAGACCGAGCTTGTGGAATGCGATTTTGTTGACATCGTTTCTTTTGCGCGGGTCGAGTAATTCAGATCGTAAATATATCGCGTCCCTCAACACATCGTCTATTTTCGTCAGAAGTGCCCATTTCTTGGCGTCTCCAGTGAAGTTTTTGAAATGTTTTAAGCCTCCTACGCTCACCTGCACCCTGCAATCCATAGATGTATTTTTGAGCGGGTTCTGTTCTGTGTATTTTGAGTTGAACTCACTGGCTATTTTTTTTATCGCTTCTTGTTTTCGTTGTGATGTGTTTGGAATGTTATCGGCTACAGGTATAGCTATCACTTGTGAAGCGGACAGTTCTTGCAAACGCTCTAAAATAGTCGGGATTGGATGCAATACTAGTTCTTGTTTAAGCCACCATCTATGGTCTTTTGCCGCAGAAGACCTTTGGAAGTAGTCGTGGAGATGTGAGCCATCTTCTCCGGGTGGCACTCCCTTTGGGTGAGTGTGCAGGCTAAATACACCTTCAGACTCCTTTGTCACTGTTGCCCACCTACCGTTTGGCAGTATGGTTGTGTGCTGCCCGTCTTTAATCTTATGCCACTTCGGTTGCCAGTTGCGCTCGTAATTATAAACCAGCTTTCCGGTCTGTTTGATGTATCCCTTTACAGTTTCCTTACTCTTCCGAAGTAGCCACAGCCCTGCCTTAAGTGACTTCTGCACGTTGTCGTCCTTCAGCTTATTCAAAGCCTGTTTGACAACCTGCTCCTTGCTCTTCGGCTCGGCTGGCCCTGAGAACATATCAACTTCGGGGTTGTCTCGGCTGGCTACCTCGTCCTTTATCCCATTGCTGATCGCCTTAAATACATTCTCAAGGCGGTTCCGGGATCCGGCACGGTCGCTGATTGCCAGTATCATATCGACAGAGTGCTCAGTTTTGAACTTCGGTGTGTCTCCGGTGAAGTCCAGTGATCCAGCGTTTTTGAGGGTGTGCTCCAGTTCCGCTTTGCTCTGGTTCTGGTGCGCCAGCGTGTATTCAATCGCTTCCATCATGTCCGGCACCACGTCCAGGTCGTCGTGGCCTTTGATCTGGGCGAAGTCTCCGACGCAGCCGTTCAGTGCTTTGAGCACGTTTCTGATCTTCGGCTTGGCGCTCTCGGCTTGTAGTTCGGTCAGCATGGAGCTGCCGTACACTTTCGTGAAGACTGCGTTCTGGATCCGTTCGATGCATTTCTTGTTCGGGTCTCCGTCAGCGTCGCGTAGTCCGGCTGATTCATTTTTGCCCAGCTTATCGAGGAATCCGTTGATGAAGTCCATGTTGTCGTCGTTGTAGATCTCGCCGTCTTCGTCGACAGTGAACTTCTTGAGCAGGTTGTCGTCTATCCTGGCCGAGTCGTTCCATGCCTGTTCTGCCGGCGATGATCCGAGGTTGCAAGATTTGAAGAGGATTTGCTCAGGCAGGGCAAGCAGTATTTTTAACGCCCACAAGGTTCCCGCCTGAGCGAAACTTTTCAAATCGAAGAAACCGAAGAGCATCGCCAGCGGAAATCACATCATTTTATCTTGTTGCCTTTATATCGTCATGGATCGCTACCAAAGTGACATAGCCGCAATATAAATGGCTGCCCCACAGTGTACAAAATGCTCCCAATTCAATCTGAATCATACATGTGAGGCTTTCCCGTGTGGGATACCGGATGAGATATTCCTCGGAGCATTTGATCACCGGATGCCATATCCGGGTGACAACGGGATTCGGTTACAGAAAATATCAGAGCACAAATCAGCTGGTAGCCGGTTAGAGGAAAACTCTATCGGTGAGGGTGGGATCGGGGAGCTGATTATAGATACAAGACTCCGTGTTGTCATAGCTAAGTGGGAGCAGCTCGAACTCCCTTTTATCTGACTTTACCTTACTTGGGATATTGTCCCGGCTGTTTGCCCACATAGGAGACCCGCTGTGCTGTGATTTGCAGCGGGTTTGTAGACAAAGAGTTTCCGGGATACCACGAAGCGTTTCGGACGATTCAGAGGGGGGACATCTCAGGGTGGGTACATCCCTCGTCGTGAGAACCGGAGAAGCCAACAGGAGGTGCCATCCCACCCCAGTGACTGTTGGCTTCAGGGACTATGCCGGGATGGCGGCATCGTTCAATGTAGTTACCAAATCACCATGAAAGGGAGAATATAAATGGCGGAGTGTATGAGATTCGTTTGCAATGCTTGCGGGCATGCCATTGAGGCATGGGATGATGGTAATCCTTATTATCTCGATAAGAGAGGACGCAAGCACTATGCATATCATCCAGATTCAAAGCGTTCCCGATGTATTGGTATTGATTCTCCACATATCTGTCTCTCATGCGGCGAGAAGTTTGATATTGATAGCGAGAATCCAGTAACGACTTGTATTTCATGTAATTCAACCGATATAACAAAAACTTTTACTTTGGGAAAACGTAGATGCCCCTATTGCAAACAGGGTGTGCTTGTGAAGGACAGAAATTTTTACTGTGTTTCATAACGCACTCAAGGATTTGCGGTTTGTGATCCGGACGTTTCCATCATTTTGTGGCGCGGGCTTATCACTATTTGAACGGAGGTACCAATGAGCAGCATACAACCCGGAGGTAGAATCCTACATCAGTGGCATGGCCCGTGCGACGTGACATTTGTCGGGGCTGATTACATTGGCATCTGCACGGACGACGGCCAGCACACAATGTTTCGCAAAGACCCGGAACAGTTCTGTCTCTGGAGCGAAGAGGCGGAGGCTGCATGGAGAACAGCCCTTGCCGAGCAGGAGGCAGCGGATCAGGCCGAGAAGTCGCTCCCCTGGCCCGATTCGACCTTTCGCTTCGAGACAGAGGAGTCGGAACACTTCATGGGTTCCCACTGGGAACCTTTCTTTGAGGAGGGAGCTCAGGAGATTGTCAAGAAACTGCCGGAAGTGATCGATGCAGCTGATATTCTTACCGGCTTCGGCAGCATCAAGGAGCCCCATCGTCCACTGCCCGAGTCATGGGCGGTCGGTTATCATCTTATCTGGCCGCAACCTGATCGCGGGGTGATCATCACCATTGCCGTTGACAATGATGCCAAAGAGAACCGGCTTTGCACGCTGTACCCCTTCTGGTCGGACGGAAGTAGGCACCGGATGGTGATCAATGTCGTCACCGTCTGGGAGGCGGGCGTTGAAGCTCAGATATCGGCGGTTATCGGCGGAGCGGACGTCACGTTCTATGACGCCCATTATCTCCTGAACCGGAGCTGGTACGTGCATGACAGGGAATACGACTTCATCCTCACCGGCATCGCCTATGGGGCAAGCCCTGCCGAGGATGTTGAAATGCCATACACTCCCAACCCCGATCAGGTGGCATGGGAGGAGATGCTGGCGCAGCAGCGTGGTGAAGAACCACCGGAACGACCAACCACTATCAGGCTTGGCGGTGCCGCGTTCTTCATCCCGGTGGAAGGGTGGGATGCGGACGAGTATTCCTTCCGCGGCCCGATCAAGCAGGTGACACCGTTTAGCGATTTTCTCGGCCAAGATGGCTGGCTTGTCAAAACAACGGTCATGCGTCTATCCGACCGCGATCCGGAGGATTTCGATCTTGATATTGTCATCACTGCTCGTGCCTGGGATGGCGAAGCGCCGCCGGAAGCCGGACAAGATATTGAGGGGCGGTTCTGGTTGCAAGGGTATCTTGCAGAGGCGCTGTGACATGCTCAAGGTATCACTGGATGAATTTTGTTTCCATGTAGATGATGATCATTTCGGTTGCACGGATTTGTACCATTACGACGATTTCTGCCTGCCGGATGAACTCGTTGCCAAACTTGACGCTTGGGCGGATGCATTCTGGGAGGCGAGGGAACATCCGGAATCCCTTGATATTGAAAGGCATAACAGGGTCGGCCTGGAGATAGCCCGAGAAATAAATGCGCAATCCATTTTAACTGGACAGCAAATCCGGTTCTGACTGGACACTGAATCCGTTTTCAACTGGACAGTAGTTTTCTGTTTTCTTCCCGTCAGGTTTTTGGTTTCAGGGTGTCCAGTTCATATCGTCTTTGACTGCATTTTTCTCATCGATTCCCCTTTCATTGTTATCATGTGTGCATTGTG
>JAYTVV010000185.1:0-1922 GCA_043743795.1 Geobacteraceae bacterium | reverse complement strand
GTGGTGGTAAACCCTTATGGCTACAAGGATGTAGAGGCCAATCCGCAGTACGACAGGCAGCTGGTGATTGAACTATGATCCATAAAATACTCACCGGGGCGGCTCGACATGAAAACCATTCATGAAGCATAACAGGGCAACACTCATAGAGGCCATTACCCTGAAAGAAGCACATCTTATCCGGCTCGATGTTGAACGCCAGGTGCTCCTTGATAGCCTTCATGATCTACGGCAGCAGCTTACAGCCATTGATGTAGCCGCTTCCCCTGCCAAGAAGCTTCCACATTATCATCAACGGCAAAGATTGCCTTGTTCCGCTCCCTCTTCAGAGGGCGGGAAGATGTCTACCCAAAACTCTGGATCAGTAAGAGTGGTGACCGTAAAGGTTACATGCCGGCTTGTGCCAATGACGGCAACTATTCGCTCTGCGGAAAACGCAAATATCCACGCGTCAAATGTGGTGACTGCAACCACCAGTCATACCTGCCGGTAAGTGACGAGGTGATTCGGGAGCACCTTCAGGGCAAACAGACCATTGGAGTTTATCCGTTACTTCCGGACAATACCTGCCAGTTCCTGGCTGTCGACTTTGACAAGACAACCTGGCGGGAGGATATAGCTGCATTTCGGGAAACCTGTTCCTCTCTTGATATTCCTGTTGCAGTGGAACGCTCACGTTCCGGCAACGGCGCTCACGCCTGGTTTTTCTTCACCGAGTCGGTCATGGCGACGGACGCCAGGGTCATGGGCTGTTTTCTGATCACAGAGACCATGTCGCGGCGGCATCAACTCAGCATGGAATCGTATGATCGGCTCTTTCCCAGTCAAGACATCATGCCCCGTGGCGGTTTCGGCAACCTGATCGCCCTGCCACTGCAATTGGAACCCCGCAAGCTGGAAAACTCGGTCTTTGTCGATGAATTCTTCGTCCCATATCCCGATCAGTGGGACTATCTAGTTTCACTCAAGCGCCTCTCTCCGCAAGAAGCGCAGGCAATCGCTGATAGTGCTGTGCGCAAGGGCCAGGTAATTGGGTTGAAACGGCCATCCGATGCTGACGAAGAACAGGCCCCGTGGGAACGTTCGCCTTCAGGCAGGTTGCCGGAACAGCGGATTAAAGGGAAACTGCCGAAAAAGATAAAGGCGGTATTTGCCCAAAGAATTTTTGTCGAGACGAAAGGAATTCCCTCAGAACTATTGAACAGAATCAAGCGATTGGCTGCTTTCCAGAATCCGGAATTCTTCAAGAAGCAGAAGATGCGCCTCTCCACCCACAACACTCCACGGGTGATCACCTGTTTTGAGGAACTGCCGGGGCATGTGGCTCTGCCAAGAGGATATCGTGATGCCCTTCAGTCACTCTTGGACGAGTACAGTATCGTGTTGCATCTCGACGACAAACGAAACGTCGGCACTCCGACAGCATTCAGTTTTCACGGTACACTTTCCGACATCCAGCAGCAGACAGTTGATGAACTTATGCTTCATGACATCGGTATCTTCGTTGCTCCACCCGGTTCCGACAAGACCGTGGTCGGTGCGTGGCTGGCCGCAGCCCGGAACTGCTCGACTCTTGTTCTGGTACATCGTAAACCGCTCCTTGACCAGTGGGCCGCCCAGCTCTCCCGCTTTCTTGGTTTGCCGCCAAAGGAAATCGGCACCATCGGCTCGGGTAAGAACAAGGCCAACGGAATTCTGGATGTCGCAATGATGCAGAGTCTGGTCCGCAAAGGCGAGGTCGCCGACCTGGTAGCCAACTACGGTCAGATTATTGTGGATGAATGCCATCACCTGCCGGCATTCTCCTTCGAGCGGGTACTGGGCGAGGTCAAGGCAAAATACGTGGTCGGGCTCACCGCCACCCCATATCGGCGAGACGGTCATCAGCCGATTATCCACCTCCAGTGCGGCCCGACCAGATT
>JAYTVV010000184.1:0-3015 GCA_043743795.1 Geobacteraceae bacterium | reverse complement strand
GCGCAAGAACGGTTGTGGTGCCATTACCAGCATCCATCCCATCCCTACCCGTCACGGCATGACGGTGGGTGAGCTGGCGCAACTTTTTAATGCTGAATACGGAATCGACAGCGCCCTGACGGTGATTCCCCTGCAGGGGTGGCAGCGCTCCCTGTACTTCGATCAGACCGGTCTAGCCTGGATCAACCCCTCTCCCAACATGAAGAGTCTGTCCGCTGCCATCCTCTACCCCGGGCCCGGGACATTGGAAACCACGAATCTCTCGGTGGGGCGTGGTACGCTCCATCCCTTCGAGATGTATGGCGCACCATGGGTTAATGCTGCCGCCGTGCTGCGCAATCTGGGAAGCCGCAAGATTCTCGGGGTATCCTTTGCACCGGCCGAATTCGTTCCGACTGCCGCAGGATATCCCCATCGCGGGAAAACCTGCTACGGCATCCGTGTGGGCATCACGGATCGTGAACAGTTCAATCCGGCTCTGGTGGGGTTGCATCTGGCGCAGGCCTTTTTTGAGACCCATCCGCAGCGCTTCAAGATCTACAATGGATTTGCAACGGAGGTTGGAGACAGGGAAGCATGGGGACTGCTCACACGCACGGGGATGAGCCCGGATGGTGTGGCCGGTCGCTGGGAGGATGGGGTGCAGCGCTTCAGGAAACTGCGGGAACGCTATCTGCTGTACTGAACCTCTTTACGCCATACTCACCCGCAGTCCCCGCCCTTCACCGGATGCATACACGAACGTAATCTCTGCGGAACCACCCTGCCAGGCAGCATCCCGGTAATCCCTTTTAAATGTGTAGCGGAAGGCCTTGACCCGGCTGTCACTGGGCAGATTCATATCCCCGGGCAGTTCCCTGCGTGTGGGCCAACTACACTGCTGTTGCCCGGCTGTTGCAAAGGCCGGGAGTTTGCCCAGCAACGGCATTTCACTGCCGCAGTAGTCAAAGAAAAGCGCATCAAGCAGCAGGGGCTGTTCCGTTTCGGGCAGCAACGCTTCCGTCAGGCGGGCAAACAGTTCGTACAGCCGCCGCAGAGAGCGCCCGGAAAGGTTTTCGATGCCTGACTGTTGTGCCATCCGGTCAAAGAGAACGGCAAAGCTCATGTGCTGTTGCATACAACGTAGTGCCGCAGTGAAACCGTCGTTGTTGTAGAACAGGTCCAGCAGGCGCCCGACGGTTTCTATGCGGCCGATATCATCGTAGGATAGCCACGGATTACGCAGGATGGTGTAAGGGGGGAAGCCGGAAAAGTGATAATCCTCGCGCCGGGCGATTTCCCGCATGGGTGAGCCCTTGAGCACCTTGAGCGGTTCGACTTGAATCTGGTGTGGATGGAGATCGGCGACGGCCTGGAGCGATTCAGTGAATCCTGCGTAGGTCTCGCCCGGCAGCCCCGCCACCAGATCCAGATGCAGTTCGATCTTTGTTTCGACCCGCAAGCGCCGGATGATGTAAAAGAGGCGTCCCAGGTCGGTTTTGCGGTTGACCTGTTCCAGCGTAGCCGGTGAGGCCGACTGGATGCCAATCTCGAACCGGAAGGTGTTGGCCGGTACCTGACTGAGCACCTCCAGAGCGGCATCGGTCAACAGCTCGGCGGCGATCTCGAAATGGAAATGACTCTGGCGGTTGTGCTCCAGGATAAAGCGCCAGATGTCGATTGCCCGGCGGTCATCGTAGTTGAAGGTCCTGTCGACCAGCTTGATCTGGACGACACCCCGCTGCATCAGCAATAGCAGGTCGTTTCTGATACGTTCCATAGAATAGGAACGCACCTGTCCTTCGACGGATGACAGGCAGAACGAACAGGAGAATGGGCAGCCGCGGGAGGTCTCATAGTAGATCAACGGTTTTTCCAGATCGACCAGACCGGCCACAAAAGGGGAGGGGAGACTGTCGAGCGTGATGTGCCCTGTGCTGTGGGGGCCGACGGCGATATCGCTTCGGTCGCGAAAGAACAGGTTTGGCACCTCTTCGAGCTCCGCTCCCGGAAACTGATCGCTGCTGTGGTTCGCTACGATCTTCAGTAGATGGCGGAAGGCTGATTCACCCTCACCTTTGATTACAAAGTCGATGGCCGGGTGATCGTGCATCAATTCGAACGTTCCAAAGGATGTTTCCGGCCCTCCCAGTACAACCAGCGTCTGCGGAGAAATCTTCTTGATGTCGGAGGCGATGCGCAGGGTCTGCTCTATGTTCCAGATATAGCAGGAAAATGCGACCAGATCGGCCTGTTCTGCCATGATCATTCTCAGCAGGTGGTCGCGCGGTTCATTGACGGTAAACTCGCGGATGATAACGGCAAGACCGGGAAGGTCCTGACAGCAGGCTGCCAGCGAGGGTAGTGCCAATGAAGCATGGGAGTACTTGGCATGCAGGGTTGTCAGCAGAATTTTCATATCACTACCAATGTGGAATTAAAAGTTGAGTACATATCTGCCGCCTTGGTTCTTAATCTCGGTTTTGAATGGTTTTGAGAGCCTGTTCAGCTGGTCGATGACACGACGCGCCGGATCGCCCGAGAGCAGCTGTGGTCGGAAACCCACCCGGCGATGGAGGATATCCAGCGGTAGCAGTTCAGCCTCCCGTTTTGTATCATCCAAGCGCAAACGGATGATGGCGCTGGTGTCTGCGGATTTACCCTTGCTTGCAAAGACGAAGTTTCCCAGACTATAGAAGACCACCCCCGTTTTGTAGCGTTCAATCCCCCGCAGTACATGGGGGTGATGTCCAATGATCACATCTGCTCCGGCATCAATGGCCTTGTGGGCAACCGTACGTTGATATGGCTGGATGTCGCTTGTGCCTTCCGTACCCCAGTGAAAACTGACGATGACGTAATCGGCCTGCTGCCGTGCCCGGCTGATGTCCTCAACAAAGACCTTTTCAAATCCAGGTGCCGTGCCGGGGCGACCTTTGCCGGCAAAGAATTCCACCGGTTGCGTCAACGAGTATCCCAGAAAAGCGATTTTTTTCCCTTTGATCATGTAGAGCGCCATCTTGCGAGCCTCGGCAA
>JAYTVV010000183.1:0-7282 GCA_043743795.1 Geobacteraceae bacterium | reverse complement strand
CAAAACGCTGGATCTCTCTCAAAAAAATGATATTTCCTGCTTTTTTGCTGGTTATAATCATACTCACGGCGACGTTCTTCAAACTTCCTCCGCCCCCTCCCGCGCGTCAGTCGGCACCGACACCGGTCGTCTCTGCTCCGCCGCTGCAGAATGCTGCAGTTCAGCTGAATCAGAGCTCCGCGCGGGTCAATAAGGTAGAACGGGATACCCCCCTTCCGCCTCTCAAAGTAGAAAAACGTCCCGCAGAACAGCCCGAAACTGAAAAAACAGTATCATCGAAACGTCCGGTTGAAGCGCCAAAAGGGTTTATCCTGAAAGTCAAAGTTACCCAAAACGGCACGATGACTGCTACTGTGGATGGAGAAGCGGCACAGCAGTACGAACTTACTGTTGGAGACGTCATTGAGTGGAAAGCGGAGAAGAGAGTCGCACTGGAATTGAGCAACGCCGGTGGTGTTGATGTCGAATTGAACGGTAAGGCGTATAAATCGCTTGGGCCCCTTGGTAAACCGGCATACGTTGAACTCGACGCTGACGGCGTCAAGCCGTAATCAGTACGTCAAAAGTTGTGTTCTGCTTTTGTCGTAGAGTGAACATGATTTTTACAGTGTATTAGAAATGATTTTGTGAACACACGCACCCCGTTTTTCTGGGCCTCGAATTACTCCCCCACTTCCAGCCGCATTTCACGTATACTTAAATAAAAAATATTCAGTGCCTTGACAGTCAGTTACTCCATGCTAGACTTGCTGCACTTACACGCCGTGCAGGAGAATCACCGTGGAACAGGGATATAAAAGGATACTGGTTGTTGATGATGAGGAAAATGCCCGGGTGGCGCTGTCGAAAATCCTCGCTCATGATGGCTATGATGTCGCGTCAGCCGGTAACGGGCTTGAGGCTCTCAATTACCTGCGCAGCAAAGATGTGGAGCTGATTATTACGGACCTTAACATGCCGGAAATGAACGGCCTGACGTTTTTGCGCGAGCTTAATCGCAGCCATCCCGCCAGCAATGTCATCATGATCACTGCTTACGGAGAGGTGGAGTCGTATCTTGAAGCCATGACGCTCGGTGCTTTTGAGTACATTAACAAACCGGTTAAATATGATGACCTCAAAAAAGTCATCAACAAGATTTTTAAAACAGTCTGAAGAGATTACAGCAGTTCAGGAGGATTTCCATGAAACCGTTTACAAAAATTCTGACCGCCGTCGATTTTTCTGAAAATTCTGAATATGCCTTCGACTACGCACTGACACTGGCAAAACAGTTTAATGCGGAACTTACGATTATTCACGTCATCAATGAACCTGTCGATTTACGCGGGTTTTATGTGCCGCACATCTCTTTTGAGCAGCTTGAAAAAGAGATAGAAGACGGGGCAGTCAAAATGATGGAAGCTTTTTGCAGTACACGGCTGGGGACGTTCTCAAATTTTAAAACAGCTATCGTCACCGGTATTCCGTATGAAGAAATTACGGCTGCTGCCGATAAAGCAGATGCCTCACTGATTGTACTCGGCACGCATGGCAGAACCGGTCTCGATCGCATCCTTTTCGGCAGTACGGCCGAACGGGTCGTGCGCTCTGCCAGTTGCCCCGTTTTGACGGTCAGGCTTCCGGTCGTTTAAGTGGTGAGAGTTGCCAGAGTCCGGAAAAGAGCAGACACGTTATGGTAACAGAAATGGTCTCCTGCGCTAAAAAAGTTTCTATCGTCATTATCGATGATGATAAAAATATCCTCGAACTGACTTCACTGATACTTTCAAAGAGCGGCTTTCAGACATATTGTGCCATTCAGGCCCATGAAGGGCTTGAACTGATTTCCTGCCACGCACCGGAACTGGTGCTGCTCGATTATATGATGCCGGAGATGGATGGTCTCTCTGCGCTCCAGCAGATTAAAACCCGCTTTCCTGATACATACGTTGTGATGCTTACCGGCAAGGGGAGCGAAGAGGTTGCCGTTGCCTTGATGAAAAACGGTGCATCAGAGTACATTCTCAAACCATTCAATAATCGCAACCTGGTGGAACGCCTTCAGAATGTGTTGAGGATCCGGGAGATTGAACTTCACAACCGGGAACTGCAAAAGCAGCAGGAGCAGCTC
This sequence comes from Geobacteraceae bacterium, assembly GCA_043743795.1. Classification (GTDB taxonomy): domain Bacteria; phylum Desulfobacterota; class Desulfuromonadia; order Geobacterales; family Pseudopelobacteraceae; genus JACRCG01. The sequence continues at coordinate 5,169 of JAYTVV010000183.1, read as the reverse complement.
CTTTCTGAAATTGAACAGTGGAATCTGCAATTACAGAAACGGGTACGGGAAAAAACCGAGGCGCTTCAAAATGCCCAGGATGAGATTGTCCAGTCAGAAAAACTGGCGGCGATGGGCTATCTGTCGGCGGGTATGGCCCATGAGATTCGTAATCCGCTTAACTCGATCTCCCTGTTTATTCAACTCATGCGCCAGACAACGTCTGACCCTGACCAGCTCGAGCATCAGTCAAAAATCCTCAAAGAGGTCGATCGCATAGATTCCATCATCCGAAAATATTGGATGCTTCCCGGCGATCCCGTGTTATCAAATCCAATGTGCAGATCAATCAGGTGGTTGATAACGCGATTGAAGCCTTCACGCCTCAAATAGAGACCAGAAAAATCCAGGTTGAGCGTCAGTATCATTGTGTACCAGCACCCATTACTGCTGATCCGAGCGAGTTGGAGCAGATTTTTACCAATCTTTTTTTGAATGCTCTGGACGCAATGAGTCCTGGCGGTCGGCTTGCTATCGAAATTTTTGAAAAAGATGAGCGGGTGGTTGTCCGGGTGAGTGACAGCGGCACCGGAATTGCTGAGGATGTCCTTGCCAGTATTTTTGAACCTTTTTTTAGTACAAAGAATCGTGGCACCGGAATGGGACTTCCCGTCGCTCAGCGGATCGCCCGGATGTACGAAGGCAATATGGAGGTTGAATACTCTTCACCGGAAGGTACCACCTTTCGCCTGGAATTTCCGGCCTGTCGCTGAACGGCAGCTTTCTCCCTTTCTTTTTCCCCTTGAGGTGGTGTACTATGCCTCAGCTTTTTACAACCCCTTCCCAATCCGAATAAACAGGATGAGTGCCGCATCGAAATTGTTTCCGCAGAGTAACGCAAAACCGTTTCTAACGCACTCAAAGTATGTGCTCACATGACCCAACCGCTCAGAAAAATTCTTATCATTGACGATGATCCGTTTTTCCTGAAAGTGCTGTCGGATTGTTTCAATGACAATGGTTTTACCGTATTCAACGCCAATGACGGCATTGAGGGAGTAAAAGCGTATCTTGAGACGCTCCCGGATGCGGTGATTTCTGATCTCGTAATGCCACGTATGGGCGGGGTCAGTACCTGCATGGAGATCGGTCGCCTCGCCGGCGATGCACCCCCTGTGATCGTCCTTTTGACTTCCATGTTTCAGGAAGCACCTCACGAACACGACGTCCCTGAAATGGGTGCAAAAATTCATATTCCCAAGTCGACCCGTCCGGTGGATATCGTTATTATCGTTGAACAACTCCTGAGCCGCAGTACGTATCTACAGAACTGACGGCATGCCTTTTATCTATCGAAACCTTTTACTCTCCCCCCATGATCGTGAAGAAAGCCTCCCTGCGTTACTGGCAGCGAAACTCTCTGTCCCACAGGAATTGCTGTCTGACATCCACATCATTCGTAAAGGGATAGACGCCCGCAAAAAACCACAGATAAAGCTGGTCTATACGCTCTCATTTTCAGCGGCTGATGCCCTCCGGCCGCGCCTTGCAGCCGACCCGGTGCTGGAGTGGCACGATGAAAAAACGATTGCGCCCCCGACGCAGGTCCGATCGAACAAACGCATCGTAATCATCGGCAGTGGTCCGGCTGGCTTATTTGCCGCCCTGCGTCTGGCAGAGTACGGTCTGACGGCAACAATCATTGAGCGAGGCGGGCCTGTAGAGCAGCGCGCACTGTCTGTGCAGCGCTTCTGGAAAGACGGTGTCCTTGATCCTGAGTCCAATGTTCAGTACGGTGAGGGTGGCGCGGGAACGTTTTCGGACGGTAAGCTTACCTGCCGCTCCAAAGATCCGCTGGTGCCGTGGGTGCTGGAACAATTGACCCTATATGGTGCTCAGCCGGAGGTGCGCTATCTCGCCAAGCCGCATATCGGCACTGACCGGCTGAGGACGGTAATCAGCGCCATTCGGCGGGAGCTGCTTGAAAAAGGTTTTACCATCCGTTTTGACTGCCGTATGACCGATCTGAATATCAAGAACGACCGTATCGCAGCAGTGACTTTGAATGATGCGGAAGACATTCCGTGCGACCATCTGATTCTTGCAGCCGGACACAGTGCGCGGGATACATTCGAACTGTTGGAACGGCTGAACGTACCGCTGCAGCGTAAACCTTTTGCCATGGGGCTGAGAGTTGAACATCCGCAGGAGCTGATCAACCGAATCCAGTATGGCAGCCAAAAGCAGGTGACTCTTCCCGCAGCCGACTATGCGGTGGCCTGGAACAACAGTTCCAACGGGCGCAGTGCCTATTCTTTCTGCATGTGTCCGGGCGGAGTTGTTGTCGGCGGTGCCTCTGAAGCGGGCGGTGTCGTTACGAACGGCATGAGCGGCCAACTGCGTAATTCGCCTTTTGCCAATAGCGCTCTGGTTGTAAATGTCCGGGAAGAAGATTTTGACGGGCCGGGGCCACTGGCAGGAGTTCGTCTGCAACGGAGGTGGGAGCAGCGGGCATTTGAGCTTGGTGGCGGAGGTTTTCGGGCGCCGGCCCAGAATCTGCATGATTTTGTGCGGCTGCCGGGAAAAGGGGGCGTCAGAACAAGCTACCGTCCCGGTATCTGCGAGACGGAGTTGGATTCTGTGCTGCCGGCCTTTATCATCGACACGCTGCGGGAAGGAATTATTGATTTTGGCCGCAAACTGAAGGGGTTCGTAACTGCCGAGGCAACTCTGGTCGGTATTGAATCCCGCACCTCTTCACCTGTGCGCATTCTGCGTAACAGCAGTTTTGAATCCGTTGGTGTTAAAGGTCTGTACCCGGCCGGCGAAGGCGCTGGTTATGCCGGCGGTATCATGAGCTCCGCCGTAGACGGCATCAAGGTTGCCGATGTCATCGCAGGAGTATTGGCAGTGAACTAGGCTTGTTTCGCCTGTTCATGAATAAACCGGCTGTATCCCTGATCTGTCCCCTTTATATGGCACACCAACCAGTCGACCATAAAATCCAGAACGTTCTCACCCATTTCATGCCCGTCGATAAAATTTACCTGGATTTCACTCAAACGTGAGACAAACTGGTCATGCTCCGTGCGGTGCGCCGCTATTCCCGGATAGTTGCAGGAGAGCATCAGCCGCTCTTCTTCACTGAAATGTTCCGTTACGTAGCTGATAAGCTTCCAGATTACCTCTCCGACTGCTTCAGCCCCATCTCCGCTTTTCAGAGCTTCATTGAGTGTATTAACCATGCCGAAGAGATTCTTATGTTGCTCATCGATGGTTGGGATGCCAAGCGCGATACTGTCGTCCCATACAAAAAGTGCCATACTTCGTCTCCTTATTGGTAAATTGTTCGTTACGGCTTAGGAATAGTCAACTTCAAATCAAGTTCCCGCACGTTCCCCAGTGTTGCCAGCGGCTGGTCAAACTTTGCCGCATCGCCTATTACAACCAGCTTGAATGCGTCCGGGTGCAGATATTTACGAGCAGCGGTCAGTATATCGGTTTTTGTCACTTTGGCAATGTTATCACGATAGTTTTCAAGGTAGCCGTCCGGATACCGGTAATATTCAAGTCGGGCCCGTTGGGTTACGATCGATGCGGGACTGGTGAAGCCGAACATGAACGAGTTGATCATGTATTCCCGAGCTGCACTCAGCTCGCCATCGGTGACCGGTTCTTTCGTCAGATCGGCGATGATTTTTTTCATCAGGCTGATCGCTTTTGCGGTGGATTCAGCCTTGGTTTCAGTCTCAGCGACAAAACTGCCGGTAAAACGGCGACCGATGTCGAAGTGGCTGCCGACGCTGTAGGCCAGTCCCTGATTGGTGCGAATCTCTGTTGTGAGCCGTGAGGTGAAGCTCCCACCCAGAATGTAGTCCAGAAGGCGCACGGCGTAGATATCCGGAGAGTCTTTACTCAATCCGAGGTGTCCCATGCGGATGACGGTTTGATTCACCTCTTTCTTGCCATAGAGGACCTCACCCTGCAGTTGGTGCTGCGGCTGGGGGATCTCCGGCAAAACCAGACTGCTGCCGTACGGTGTCGGCCTGAATGTATCATTCAGTTCCTTAAGCAGTGCCGTTCGGTCAAAGTCGCCGGAAACGGCAAGAATCATGTTGTCAAACCGGTAGAAACGCTGATGAAAATCAACAAGATCCTGGCGGGTGATGGCACTGATTGACTCAAATGTAGTGATTCTTCCGAGGGGATGACCGGCATAGATCGCACGACTGATTTCGCGCCCGGCAATCTCCTTGGGGTCGTCATTCTGACGGCGCAGAGCTTCGATTGTCTGCTTGCGGGCAATTTCAATCCGCGTTTCACTGAAGTCAGGGCGCAACAGGACGTCACGAAAGGTCTGCAGCGTCCGGCTGAAATTCTTTCTGAGCGCGGTCAACGAAACGGTTCCCATATCACTGCCGATGCCGCTTTCGACGGCCGAGGCCATGAATTCAAGCTCATCATCCATTTTTTCAGGAGCTACGCCGCCAGCACCGCCGCTGCGCATAACACTGCCGACCATGCCGGACAATCCTGCTTTTTCCGTCGGTTCATACACCGAGCCGGTCCGTACCATGGCGGTTACATTGATGATCGGTAATTCGGTGTCGCGCAGCAGATATACCGGCATCCCGCACTCCAGAACCACCCGTTCGGCTGTGGGAATCCGGAAGCTCAACTCCGGGAATTTCATGGCGCGTGGGTTTGCCAGTGGCTGGTCAGCGCCTGAAACCGGCGCAATCAAGGTGACCAGGATACAGAGAGAAAGCAGCAGTGATCTCATTTGTCACCCCCTTTTTTAGTGATAAAGCCGACGGTACGGTTTTCACGGGTGAAATAGGTTGTCGCTACCCGCATGATGTCCTCCGGTGTGACCTTGGCAATTCTACCGCGATGCTCGCTCATATAGCGCCAGGTGCCGGTTGTCGCCTCGTATTCGGTCAGGTTACGCGCCAGGCCGCCATTTGTTCCCATGCGTCGTGCTTCCTCATACTCTATTTTATTGAGAATCCGCTGCAGGTCACGCTCGGCAACAGGCGTTGTTTTTAATAGATCCAGTTCCGCTTGAACGGCGTCTTCAACCTCTTTGATTGTGTGCGGCGCACGCGGGTTTGCGCTGACGATAAAAAGGTTCGGATAGCGGTTTCCCGGAGCGTCAAATGCCCCGATATCAGTCGTGATTTGCTTCTC
>JAYTVV010000182.1:0-9760 GCA_043743795.1 Geobacteraceae bacterium | reverse complement strand
CATTTACCGACAACACAAAAATCTGGTCAGGTTGGACCAACAACGTGGGTACACAAAACACAACCGACTCAATCGGTTCTCCGCAAATTGTTACCACTAAAGTTGATCTTGACAAAGGGCTGATGAGTTCGATTACATTTACCGGATTATATCCGCTGCCGACAAATGTGTATGCCGGCGATCTGTTCATCAACTTGTTGAATTCCAAAAATGATACCACATGGGATTATGTAGTTCGCTCGCTCAATGGCACTGACGGGGCGTATGACATCTTCAAAGTGAACGTTGACGCTCTCAAAAACCCTGCATCAAACCCTTATGAAATGTCATATTATCAATACCCGGGCAACAACAATACAAACTTCCGCTCACTGCATCCGATCGGGGTAAAAGATGACCAGTTGCTAGGCAATTCAGTCGGCACCGCCACATTGTCCGGACTATACAGCAACACCATTAAGTATGATTTTGGCAAAGGCTTAGATACTCTCGGCTTGAGCTTCATAATCGGCTGGACGCCTACCTGTGCCAACGATGTTATTTACCAAGAAGTTCCTGTTCCTGAGCCTGGGACGATGGCTCTACTCGGATTTGGTCTGCTGGGCCTGGTGGTTTACAGCAAGCGCCGGATGGGTAAACAAGTATAATTCCCACCTTGCGGACTATAGATTTTGAAGAAAAGGCGATGCGCATAACAGGCATCGCCTTTTTTGTCGATAAAGTTTACACTTTTTATTTTGCCCCTTTGAAAGGTTAAGTATTTTTATGAGAAGGTTGGTCTTTTTAACTCGTTTATGCTAAAGCATTCTCTAAAGTTTGGATCCAGAAGGGAAAGGTCAAAAATGAACCGTTATAAAATCGTGAGTAGAGACTTGCAGGCTACACCAAAAATTTGGCTGATAACCGGAGTTGCCGGGTTTATCGGATCCAATCTGCTGGAGCATCTTCTGCGCCTGGATCAACGGGTAGTCGGTCTCGATAATTTTTCCACCGGTAAACGCAGCAATCTGGAAGAGGTGCGGGATTCTGTCACCGATACACAATGGCAAAGATTTGTCTTTTTCGAAGGAGATATTCGCGATCTGCATACGTGCCATGACATTTGCCAGGGAGTCGATTACATACTGCATGAGGCGGCGCTGGGATCGGTTCCGCGCTCCATCGCTGACCCCATCGCCTCTAACGAGAGCAATGTGACCGGTTTTCTAAACATGCTGGTTGCAGCCCGGGATGCGGGAGTAAAACGATTCGTCTACGCTGCCAGTAGCTCCACCTACGGCGACCATCCGGGACTTCCCAAGCGTGAGGACACAATCGGAAGACCGCTGTCTCCCTACGCGGTTACGAAATACGTGAATGAGCTGTATGCCGATGTGTTTGCCAGAACATATGGTGTGGAATCGATAGGGCTGCGCTACTTCAATGTTTTCGGCCCCCGCCAGGACCCCGAGGGGGCCTACGCAGCGGTAATACCTTGCTGGATCAGGGCGCTGATCAAAGGGGAAACGGTGCATATTAATGGCAGCGGTGAAACCAGCAGGGATTTCTGTTTTGTCGAGAACGTGATTCAGATGAATATCCTGGCGGCGACAACTGCGGATCCAGCTGCGATAAACCAGGTATACAATACTGCTGTGAATGCTCGTACGTCGCTGAAGGAGCTCTATGACATGCTGCATAGCCGGCTTGTGAAACATTTCCCGCACCTGCAGGGGTGTCAGCCTATTTACCGTGATTTTCGACAAGGTGACGTGCTCCATTCCCAGGCCGATATCAGCAAGGCAGCCACGCGCTTGGGATATGAAGCGAGCCACACCATTGATACGGGGCTTGACAAGGCCCTCTCATGGTATATAGCAAACCTGTGAATACCTATATCAACATGAACCTGTGGCGCACGCACGAGATATGAGTACGGTCATAATTTCCATAGCAGCATCTCTCACCTTGCTGGTCGGAGCAGGTTATGCCATCCATCAGGAGCGCTCACGCACCGGTCTGTTCCTCTTTGCGGCCTTGACTGCAACCGCCCTGCTTGAATTATTCGACCTGCAGTCACTTGCATCGCCCACACATGCCTTTTTCTGGAAACAGTGTTCACTGATCGTAGAAGCCCTTCTACCGCCGTTCTGGATTCTCTGCAGCCTGACATTTGCCCGCCAGTCAGGCCCCGAAAAAATCGGCCGTGGTTTCAAAGTAGTCGTAGCGGTTACGTTCCTGTTTTCAATTTTACCTCGCATACTGCCCTTGAGCGCCTTTTTTTATGCGCCCGACTTCCCTGATGAACGACTGCTCTTTCTCGGCAACGCCGGATTTTTCTTTTATATCGCCCTCATGGCCTGCCTGGTAATGGCACTTGTCAACTTTGAAGTCACGCTTTCCAACGCATCACCCGATGCATTCTGGAAGATCAAGTTTGAACTCATCGGGCTTGTCACGATACTTACGGTGCAGGTGTTCTACTACAGTCAGGCATTACTATACCGTTCGCTGAATATGAATTACCTGCCGGTACGCTCCTTCCTGTATCTGGTTGCGGCTGCACTGATCGCCTTTTCACTCGTGTGCCGCCACGGCAAGGTCCATATCCACATATCCCGGCAGGTAGCATTCAAATCAGTCGTTCTGTTTGCCGTGGGTGCCTACCTGATACTGCTCGGCCTACTGGGTGAAGGGATGCAGCATTTTGGCACTTTTTTCCCGCGCACGCTCACGATCACCGTGGCATTTCTATGCGGTATTGGCCTGTTGATCCTGTTGTTCTCCGACCGGATTAGACGGGAAATAAAGGTGGTATTGCACAAAAACTTTTACCAGCAGAAACACGACTACCGGACCCAGTGGCTCAATTTCACCGAGCAGTTGTCCACTTCACATTCTGGAGAGGAACTGCTGCAACGCATACTTTCTGCATACTGTGACATGTTCGGATTTTCCGGATCAGCACTGTTTCTGCTGGAAAAAAACAACGGCGGATACTGCGTGCAGGCGGAATACGAAATGGAACTGCCCGAGCATGTGATCACTCCGGATAATTCTCTAATCCGTTTCATGGAAAAAAGTGCCTGGGTCATCAGCGTCGCTGAAGACAATTCTGAAATCTCAACTGAAGGTTCAAAGTACTTCAGAGATAATCTTATATCATTCGTGGTGCCACTTTTTGGAGGAGAACAACTGCAAGGTTTTATCGTTCTTGGCCAACCAATCAATTGTAAGGAAGTCTATATCTACGAAGACTACGACCTGATGAAAACCATCGCACGGCAGGCATCCCTGGCAATCATGCATCAAAGGCTGTCCGAGCAGATCGCCCATGCCCGCGAAATCGAGGCGATTGGCAATGTATCAACCTTTGTTGCGCACGATTTGAAAAATCTGGTGTCTAATCTGTCACTGATCGTTGAAAATGCCGCCAGGTATATCCATAATCCTGACTTTCAGAAGGATATGCTTACTTCGCTTGGAAATACCGTTGTCAAAATGCAGAATCTTATCAGCAGACTGAAAAATCTTGGTGAACCTGGTCACGTCAACCAGCAACGCGTGAACCTGTTGGAACTGGTTGAGAAAACCGCACAACTGGTCGTGGGCAACAGAGCAACCGTTTCAGGAACAGCAGAGATTGTCAGCGTCGATGAAAACGAGATTCAGAAAGTTATTCTGAACCTTATTATGAACGGTATTGAAGCTTCTGACACGCATGACAGCGTGGCGATAGAAGTCGGTTGTTCCAGTGTCCCTTACATCAGTGTCATTGATAAAGGTTGCGGGATGCCGGCACGATTTTTACGAAAAGAGCTCTTCAAGCCATTCAGGACAACAAAAAAACAGGGACTTGGCATCGGACTGTACCAGTGCCGCCAGATCATTGAGGCGCACGGCGGCAGGATCGAGGTAAGTAGCGAGGAAGGCAGAGGATCAGTCTTCACCGTGTGGTTTGACAGTTCGGCCGATACGGAAGCAGATCACCATTCGTAAGGAGCGCCCGATGGAAAAAATATTAATTGTCGATGATAATTCTGATATTCGCCAGCAACTGAAATGGGGTCTGGGCGAAGAGTATTCCATTTTACTGGCCGGTGATGTCAATGAGGGAATTGGGTTATTCAAGAAGCACCAGCCACGTGTCGTTATTCTCGACCTGGGGCTTCCTCCCCACGAAGACACGTCTGTTGAAGGTTTTCGCGGATTGGCCGAATTACTTGAACTGGATCCGTATGTCAAGGTGATTATGCTGACCGGCAACAGTGAACGGGAAAATGCCTTGAAAGCCATGCAGTTGGGTGCCTATGACTTTTTAGCCAAGCCACCGGTGCTCAGTGAACTGAAAGTAATCCTTAGCAGGGCTTCACACCTGGCCAACCTTGAAGAACAGAATCGTTCACTGCAGCGTGCAATAGAGCTGAAATCCAGGGAATCGGGAGGCATGATCGGCCAATCTCCGGAGATGCTGTCTATTTTTTCAACCATCAAAAAAATAGCACCATCCGATGTACCGATATTTATTACAGGTGAGAATGGAACCGGGAAGGAACTCGTGGCTCAGGCGCTTCATGAAGCAGGAATACGCAAAAAAGGCCCTTTTATCCCGATCAATTGCGGCGCCATTCCGGAAAATCTTCTGGAATCCGAGTTATTTGGCCATGAGAAAGGGTCCTTTACCGGCGCCCATGCCATGGTCCAGGGAAAACTTCAATATGCACATAATGGCACTCTGTTTCTTGACGAAATCGGGGAGCTTCCGGTAAATCTTCAGGTAAAACTGCTCCGTTTTTTACAGGAAGGTGTCATTCAACGAGTCGGCGGTCGGGTAGATATTCCTGTAGATGCCCGAACCGTATGCGCCACTAATGTGGATATTGCCCGGGCAATCAAAGAAGGAAAGTTTCGCGAGGACCTTTATTACCGGATCAGCGTCATATCGATCCACCTCCCGCCATTGAGAGAACGAGGTGACGACATCCTGTTGCTGGCCAATCATTTCCTGCGGATCTTCAATGAAGAGTATCGTAAAAAAGTACGCCGTTTCAGCCTGGCAGCGGTGAATTTCCTCAAGGGCTATGAATGGCCGGGCAACGTGCGAGAATTACGCAATCGGGTACAACGCGCTATCATCATGAGCGACTCAGCTGCCCTGGAACCAGGGGATCTCGGCTGTGAAATGCAGTTGCCGGAGCTGTCTGTTGAAATTCAGCCGGCCATCAGTCTGCGGGAGGCCCGGGACAGAGTCGAGCGTGATATGATCGCAGCGGCCATTGATCGCCACAACGGCAATGTGGTCAAAGCCGCCGAGGCTCTAGGGGTGAGCAGGCCGACTCTGTATGATCTGATGAAGAAACACTGCCTGACACCTTTGACGTCGTCTGAAAAAACACCTGAGATGACACCATAAGGAAGGACAGAATATAAAATCGAGCCGTCACGATCCGTACTGCAGATCGAAAGACAAGAAAAGGCGCCGCGTAAAGCAGCGCCTTTTCTTGTCAATCAGCAGAGGAGATAGTTATTCAGGCATTCTTATTCATGCGTCGTTTACCATAGATCGCAAGACCGAGCATGCCGAAGCCTAACAGGATCATGGTTCCCGGTTCTGGAACCGGTGCCGTATCGATCGTGAATGTAATACCATCGTTATAATAGTGACAGTCCGGGTCAAAGCCGAGTCCAAATGTGGCATAGTTGTTACTTGTCGTGGCAAGACCATTTTTTGTGGTAAAGAAATTCATCAGCATTGCCATCTCAGACAGATCAAAACTGTAGCTCAAATCGTGACCGTAGGGTTTATTTGTTCCGGGGATCTTATTATGCTGACCGTCCACCACATCAGTCCAGGTCCACAAAGGGAGTATGGACTGGAATCTGTAATTCGAGTTTTTGGGATCGGTAAATCGTGAATCAGTTAACTCATTCAGTGTACCGGTCGTCTTTTGATTGTCCGTTGCAGACCAGACATCGACGCCATTATTTGTTTTGTCGACGACCTTGGGATTGTCGACAAGATAGACCTTCAAGATATCACTGGATTCTGCGGACCAGTTCCAAATGTTTTTAAAGGAAATTGTCGCACCGATAATTTTCTCGTGACGGTTATTGATTGTGTTCAGAGCAACTGTCGGATCGATACCCCATACATACAATTTGTAGTGATCAAGATCGTTCAAGTCACTCGCGGTTCCCGATCCATCGTTGGAACTAAATGAGTAACTCGTCGCACCGGCAATTGATGACAGGGAAAGAAGCAAACAGATCATCAGAGAAATACTCTTGGTACCTATCGATGTTTTCATGGCCCACCTCGCAGTTTGGAAATCAGATCGTTAATGATAACTAAGCAACAACCATTCCAACTCATAACAACTCAATATTATTGACTAAAAAATAAATATAAATTGGGTATGGCATCGATGTAAAGTTTCCCGACAGAGACTCATGCTTTGATTCAACTTCCAGCAGTATGCTCAGTAAAAACAGCTAATACTTCGAATTTATTAGTTTTTTATACCATTTGGAGCATGAATACTATGATGGGTACTGCTTGAACCGGCATAAATCACTTAATGAATAATGACAAGGGGAGGAGACGTGTCGATTTTATTAACAAATTGCATAAATGCTACTAATTATTTATAAATTAATTAATAAATTAAGGGTGTTGGATGAATGGCATTTAAATTGCTTAGCAATTGATAATTATATAACACCAATGGTACAATGCCACTGCGGGATACTTAACGAACGATTTGAAAAACAATCCGGTGTCGCCAATGAATACCAGACATTTCACAAGGGTAAATTATTCTGTTGGGGCCTCCATTAGTTATGGTGATGAAGTAGTTATCTGCAGCATAAACAACATGAGTCTTCATGGAATGTATTTGACAACTGAGCACGAAATACCGCTCAATACACTGGTGCATGTTACGGTCTATCACTCAAGTCTGCCGTCACTCAGGGTACATGCTCGGGTAATCAGGAGAGAACAAAATGGGGTCGGCCTGGAAATAAACAACTTCAACGTCAATTCCTTTGTTAAACTTCGCAATATTGTTACCGAATACAGTAGTAACAAGGGGGCAATAATGCAGGAAACCTACAAAGTGCTCAATTGTATCAGCTAACCTGGTCTGTCTATTTTTAGAAAAGAAAGGGGATGCCACTGAGTGCATCCCCTTTCTTTTGCTGTTTGTATACTGTACATCCTACCAGAACTGCCATTTCCCGGTTGCAACAACATACAAGGCAAGAGTCAGATTTGTCACCGCATGGGCCAGCACGCACTGGGCAAGGCTACGGGTCCGGTAGAGAAGCAGATTATAGAAGACTCCCGCCATGATTCCCGCCAGAATAAAATTGTGCTCAAATCCAAACAACACGACTGTGAAAATGAATGATACCCAGGAAAATGTGCCCATGCGAACAGCTTCGAAATTTTTGTCGATGATGTAGCGAATCAGAAAAGAACGCCAGAAGAGCTCCTCCATCAGGGGAACGACCAACACAGCCCCGGCTATCCTGGCAACCGTCATGACGGTCTGAACGCTTCCAGGCAGGAGGGTCGGATTAAACCCTTGTGGGACATCCGATACACCGAGAGTCAAGTCCATATTGATCCAGAGAATAAAAACCAGCAGACCGGTGGCACAAGCCGCAAGGGTTTCTGGCAGATTACCAAGGTCTTTAAGCACCAATTCGCGATACCTGTCTTTGAACAGGTAGAGCAGGCAACCGACCGTCAGTGCTTTGACAGGGTACAGATAGTACAGCGTGGTCGGCTCAAGTCTAAACAATCCCTGCCCGGCAAGAAAACGGAGACACTCGTCAAGCCCGATAAACCCCATAAAGACAGCAAAAGGGAGATACCGATAAAAGGCTGAACGGACATCGGGGTAATTGGTCATGCGGGTAATTCCTTTGAAAGGATGTTCTTTCACAGCCACCTGGGAAGCGAGGGACGTGTGAAATTCGGGGTGATCCCACCCCGCGGTTTAAACTGAAGCAGCCTAACTGACCGCTTTGAACTTGTCATAAAAGGACTTTGTCAGCAGAATGATCTTCCCTTCCAGGATCTGAATGATCACTTCTCTCTCAAGCCGGTTAAGCACCCTTGTGGCGGTCTCACGAGTGACTGAGGCGTAGTTGGCAATCTGCTGGTGCGTCAGCTTAACATTGATTATCGCACCACGGTCGTCGATCACGCCGTACAACTCATGCATCAGATCAAGGACCGCCATTATGCGCTGCTCAGCATTGCTAAAACTGAGAACTTTTATCATCGCCCAGGAATCACGCAATTGAGCACAGAGAATATCGATGATCTTGGTGCGGACCCTTTCATTACTAAGCAGATACTGTTCAAAATGATTTTTGGAGAGAAGACCGATAACAGCATCTTCATGGGCAATAACCGTAGCAGGTGCGGTCTTGCCGTCAAGCAGCGACATTTCACCAAAGAAATCATTCTTTTTGTGAATGGTAATTATCTGTTCACGCCCTTCTTTATTGTGTTTAACCACCCGAACTTTTCCAGCGTAGACAATATACATATAGTTGGCGGTATCTTCTTCAAACAAAACAATCTGGTCCCTGGCTATTCTTTTTTTTACAATAAAGCGCTCAATCTTTTCTGTTTCCAGTTCGGTAAGCCCGGAAAAAAGAGGAATACTGTTTATTACGTTGCCATTTTTTTTGGGGCTGACTGATTTCCAGTTCATGGAAAAAGCCTCCTTGGCTGATGTACATAAATCATAGCATATAATTATAAAGATACGAGGACGGCAAGCATTAAAATTATAAAAAATATATTATCTCACAATAATATTTCGGGCCTGGCGGGTCACATCGCAGCCAGATTATCGAAAGTTTTTGATCAAAATTATCACACTGCAATTGACCCCGTTTTATATAGCAAAGAGCTCCGCATCGGTATATGTCCGATGCGGAGCTCTTTGTTGTGTACAAACAAAAAACGGTGAGATGTCTACGGGGTGCGGAGCACCAATCCTTCGGCAATCACCTTGCCTGACTGGATTTTCATAGTCCCTTTCACCACAGTCACCCCACTCCGCGTCTGATATGCGGCATCGTACCCGCCTGCAACGGTTATATTCTTCCCGGAGTTGGCGATGAACACGGGGATAACACCCGAATTAGCCGGAATAATAGCCGTTGCGGCCAGATGGACACCATTGCTGCCGGCAGCCGCATTGTCGTAAGCCGCCTGAAGAGTTGAAAAAGTCACACAGGTCGGTAACGCGGCGGAGACATTTCCAGCAGCATCCTTAGCCCAGGCATACGCGGTTGCCGTACCTGCTGTCGAAAATGTATAGGAACTCGGTGCGGATGCCGTCCACCCGGATGCGCTTGAAACAGGGACAGCAGCACTTTCTGTGATCAGATAACCGGTAACACCAACTGCATCACTGGCAGTAAAGGAGGCAACCGCTACGGTCAGTGATGCTGCCGTCGCAGTCATCGTGAAGGTACTAACCACTGGAGCTGTGATATCAGCTACCGGATTATTTACGAGTACCGTTATACCGGTCGATGTACCAACATTACCAGCGGCATCGTAGGCCTTGCTGGTCAGGGCGTAGGAAGCATTTGCAACCGCGGTTGTATCCCAGTTGAAGTTATATGGAGCTGTATTTACCGAAGCTCGCAGTGTTCCATTAAGATAGAAATCCACCCTGGTTACACCGACAGCGTCATTTGCACTGGCAGCGACTAAAACAGAGCCACTGACCGAAACATTGTTGGACGG
>JAYTVV010000181.1:0-15683 GCA_043743795.1 Geobacteraceae bacterium | reverse complement strand
ACGGACAACCCAAACGCCAACAAGGAGACCGATCCCCATTCGCAGAATCTTATCCGCAAATAACCAGCCGGTATTACCAATCACTTTCTGTAGATCGTGCCGTCCTTCCAGACGCAACCGCATGAAAGCAGGCAGGTATCTGGTCCATTTTGCATTCACGCATTTCACGTGTTAAGTAAGCCAGTTATGGGTAGATTATGGGCAGAAACAGGCTTAAGTATCACCATAATCTGGACCCTACCGATAAAATCCGATTAATCAGCAGTTTGCTTGAAAATTGGAGGTTCACCAGAAAAGAAGAAAATTTGTAGCGTAAAAATGCTTTCCGAGCTTCACGGTAACCTTCTTCGGCGCATTGACTGCTTAGTCCTCCATATTGCATACTCACAAGTGCCTCTGGAAGATATTTAATTCTGACTCCAAATGATTGCCATCTCAGAAAAATTTCCACATCCATTGCGATCCGATAGGTTACATCAAATAGTTCGTACTGATCATAAACACTCCGTCTTACAAATGTTGCCGGATGATTGAACAGAACTAAACGCCAAGGATACCACCAGCGACCGGCAGGACGAATCCTTTTGATTAAATGAGAACCTTTGTGCAAAAAAACGTCCCCATGAAGGACATCAACATAAGGATGTGTTGCAAAAAAATTACTTAATTTATTAATAACACCGGGTAACAAACAATCATCAGCATTTATGAGACCAATAAGGGTACCTGATGATCGAAGTATGCCTTTGTTGAAAGCATCGGCTATACCTTCGTCAGGCTCACTGATAAAAATATCAACTGCACTACCGAATGACTCAACAATTTCCTGTGTTCCATCTGAAGAAGCACCATCTATAACAATATATTCAAGAGACTGCTCTTGTTTCTGTGATATCACACTTTCAATTGTCTGCCTGATACTAGCTGCCGCATTTCTACATACGGTAATAATTGTTATCTTATCTGAATACGTCATTATTGTTGTTCCTGCAGTGTGACAATAGCCTGTTCAAACTGAATCTGACTTTTTGAAAAATCATACAATGATGCAAATTCAATGGATTGCAACCTCATATCACAGATTGTTTTATTTGATTCATTCAGTACTGTCTCTAAATTAATTAGCATTGATGGAACGTCGCCAACAGAGGAAATTTTAATTATACCTGAATTTATCGCATACGGAATCGCATCCGTCGTTACAACAACGCATCCGCAGGCCATCGCCTCCAGCGGAAACAGTCCGAATCCTTCATGCCGGGAAGGATAAAAAAAGATATCCGCACTGCTTAGAATTTGCCTGAGGCGCTGATCACTGACGACACCAAAGTTGCGCGTGGTGAACGTGAAATTATCCTGGCTCAGTTGATTCCCGCAGACCCACAGCTCCATTCCTGCTGCAGTTTCGGGATTGAGCGATTGAAGGGTCTGCAATGCAAGATCAAAACCCTTACGGTATGAATCTCCGCGGGCCATCAGCACAACGGCTTTCTTCCGCCCCTTCAGCCGAATGAGCTCATCATCGGGTTCGGGATAAAACGAACCATGATCGATTCCCGTCTTGATCGTAATCATGTTTTTTGCTGCATATCTCCGGCTGAAGATGTCCGTCAAATGCTGGGACATGGAGATGATTGGCTTATCGCTCGAGAATTGAATCCGGTACAGGACATCGATCAGAGTTCTCATCAACCGGCCGTCGTAATACTCCACATCATCGGCCTGAGCGTAATATACGACCTTGTTGCGTAGCGACAACAGAAGGTGCAGATGGATTATGTCAACAATTATCAGATCGTGCTTCAGGTTGTTTGTCAATGCATGCAGGAGAAATCCGGCCCGGCCGCCACACTTGACACGATCAACGTTCAATGCCGAAGAGATGTTAAAGACAGTATTCATCTCTTTCACATGCAGAGTGACGTCATGACCAATTGAAGCAAGATGGTTTGCGTAGGCCAGGCTCAGTCGGTCACCGCCACGATTAAAGAGCGAGTATCGGTAAAATCCAATATTCAGACGTCGGTCATGGTCCATTACCCGTAGCCCCCCCACCCCACCAGAACGACCCATACCGCGCCGACAATCAGCAACGGCACATCCCGCGTCAATGATTCCGTCGGGTCTCCTCCCTTGCCGGACTGCACCCGAAGTATATAACGCAACAGGCCGAAACAGCACAAAGGCACCGAGTAAAGCAGCAATGACGAGTGACGCGAGATTGCATACATGGCGTAGGTTACCAGCACAGATCCTCCCGTCATGTACATGGTGCCTTCCAAGAATCCTTTCGGGTAGGCCGTCAACGCCTTCCGATGGTGGTGCGCCATATCGCCCAGATGTTGTTTTTCAGCCAGCCTCTTGCCTGTGCTCAGGAATACCGAAAGTAGGAATACACTCAGAAACAGCCATTCAGAGATTGCTACGTTAAAAGCCACGCCTCCCGCCTGAAGACGCAGCAGAAACCCCGCCGAGATACAAAAAATATCCACGAGGACGACATCCTTGAGCTTTACGCTGTAGGCAGCCGAGATCATAACATACGCCGCTAGAATAAGCAGGAATAGGCTGGAAACGCTCCAGGCAATCAGAACGCTGCAGCCCAACAGACCCCCGGCAAAAAACTGTGCGGATACGGAGGAGATGCGCCCGGAAGCGATTGGTCTCGTTCGCTTGTCAGGGTGGTGGCGGTCATTCTCTTTGTCAAAAAGATCGTTGAGGATATAGGTGGCGCTTGAAGCAGTACAGAAAGCAATGAACGGAAGCAGTGCTCGGGGAACAAGACAGGCAGTGAAAAAAGTCCCGCCCAGGAAAGGCGGAAAGAAGAGCATCAGGTTCTTAAGCCATTGGTGGATTCTCACGGTTTTCAGTAAATTTACAATCATCAAGAATCAGCTTACCAGATCTGTTCTTACCAGAGAAAGAAAGAAATCCTCAAGATCTCTGCGTTTGGTTTCCACGAGAACGACTTCGGTTCCTGATGAATTCACTTCGCCCATGAAGGAATTGAACTCGCTGCAGGGCACATAGAATTCCGAGACAGGTCCGGCACATCGCACGGCTTTGAGACCCGCAAACGTTTTAGAATCGACATCTTGTAAGGTCAGGTGCACTAAATACCCTTCAACCCCACTTCTCAGAATATTCTCCACCCTGTCCACGGCAACCAGGCTCCCTCTAACAATCACCCCCACCCTGTCGCATATTTTTTCGACATCATCGGTGATATGGGTACTAAAAAAGACACACTTGCCGCGTTTTTTCAGATCAAGAATAATTTCCTTCACCAGCGCCCGACCGATCGGATCAAGTCCGCTCATAGGCTCGTCCAAGATGTACACCTCAGGATCATGGACAAGGGCCTGGGCCAGACCTACCCGCTGCACCATACCTTTGCTGTAGCCGCGCATAGGGCGCTTACGAGCTTCCCACAGATCAAGTAATTTCAGCACCTCTTCGGATCGGCGTTTCAGCAGAGCAGCATCCATGCCAAACTGTGTGCCAACAAATATCACATACTCCTCGGCACTCAGGTAGTCATAAAAGGCTGGATTTTCCGGTAAAAAACCGACCCGCCGGCGAGAATCCGTCAAGGCTGAATCCATACCCATAATACGGGTCGTACCGGAAGTTGGTTGCAACAGCCCCATCACCAATTTGATAGTCGTACTCTTGCCGGCGCCGTTGGGACCAAGAAAACCGAACACCTCTCCGGCCTCAATCTGTAGATCAAGTTTTTTCAAGGCATCAACTATGGCTGTTTTTTTTCCTTTAAACTGCTTACAGAGCCCTGTTATTTCAATGGCATTCATACATCACAACTCCCATGAGATCTTTGAGCAATACTTTTTTATATTTTGGAATGTCGCTGTCATCCTCTTTGCTCCACGTGCCGGCAAGAGCACCAACATATTGATGCACGAAACAGCGTTGATGCATACTACTGGCTAGTCTTCTTTACACCGGCAAAAGCAAACTTGCTGGTAGTTGCAACCTTACCGTCAGGCTCCAGATAAAACTGACCACCGTAAGGATCAATTGGAACAGGTGACAGAAAGCCGGTGCTAACCAGCTGCTCAACCGAAGCAGGCATGCTACCTCTTGACTCCCTGTAACGATCGCGTGCCTGGTCAATCCGGAGAACCTCTTTGAATGCTATCAAACGAATCTGATAGTTCTTTTTGACACTCGGGTTCCTCTCACCCTTTTCCATTGCACTAAGGTAGGAGATGGCAAGCTCGGTCTGCCCGGATTCCTGCATGTAGCGACCGGCTAGGTTAAAATGAAGCTCACTACCGGTCAATTCTCCGGCCCGTTTATAATAGTCGGCGGCCGCCTTGTAATCCTTCAGGAAATAAGCACTGTTGAAACCGGCAAAAAAAGGCAGCATCCAGTCCCATGTGCGATATTTCATACCATAATCAAGCAGTTCGTTGGCGATTTTATACTGTTTGACTTCCCAGGATAGAAAGGACTGGGCAAAATAGTAAGCGTCCATATTGAACGGATCCAGCTTCACAGCACCATGCAGAATACCTGACATTCGTTGATAATCCGGTGGCTGAATGATGACATTGGATTCCTGTTTATCAGCGACACCTCCGAAGTACATAATAACCTTCATGACCAACAAGGCACCTACGAGTTCCTTGTGATCGGCACTGGCGTATCTCAACATACTAATACTGGGCAAATAGCCAAGCTTCTCTTCAATCGGTTTCTGCTGCATATAAGACGTAAACGGACCAAGGACCATACCATAAGCGAGCAGCCCAATCAGCAAAGTAGTAACCGGTCGTTGCAGGATATTCATTTCATCTCTCTCCGGGCAAATAACAAGATTCCTATACTCAGCACAATTCCGATATAAATAACGAAATAAAGTGCCGTAAGTAGTAGCCCCTGGATATTCAGAGGAATGGAATAGATCGCATGCACCTTGAGATCAAAACCACTAAGATTGGGAAGGAGATAATACAACACCACTGCAGCCTCACGAACGAAAACCGATACAGTTGTTTGTGCTGATGGAGTATTTAGATAATCGTAGGCGGGTTGGGAAACGCTGCCAGCAAAAAAAACACTGATCGCCCCGAAAACCGGCAGAAAAAAGGAGGTACTTACCGTAGCCAGCAGCATAGTAACTGCTACCACTAATATGTACTTTAGCACATCATATAGTATCGAAATAATGATAGTGTTCCATACGACCGGGCGAGACGGAGGATATCCAAAGGTTGCAGCTTTGATGGCAATTAATGCCATTAACCCGAGAAAAGTGGCCGTAATCAGCATGAACAGGGCCATCCCAAAAAAACGACCCCAGAGATACGAGGTTCGGCTAATGGGCAGACTCAGCACGCTGAATGTATAGCGGCGTTCAATATCTCTCCAGATCGAGGTCGCACCTAGAAAAACTGCCAGCAGCAGCAGTATGAATGAGATCAGGGAGAGCGAGAGTGTGGTAGTTAATTCTGTCATCTGTCGCATTGAGAGGGATGCTGCTGAAGGAATAAAGAAAAACAGTACTGCCAACATCATAATTCCCTGAAAAATGCGGTCTCGAAAAACACCCTTCAAGGTTATGCCGATAATGGTCGTCATATAATTCTATGACCTCCGTTTTTTTAGTTATTATCCAACTTAAACAGCTAATATTGTTACAAACTAGGCGAAGAAAAAAACAGCGTACAGTTTATCTCTATTGAATTATTTGAGATCAAGACAGACGCTTAGGATCACATGATAAATCCGTAGTATAGCGGCCAGTTCTGCGCAAAGCAAGCCGGACTCTGCAGACTTCCCCGATTATGCACAGACAGCTAATAAGAAAACTTTGTTTTTTTATCTGCAACCATCTCAAATATAAAATATTTCTCTGGATTATATCCAACGGAATAAGGAAGAGGCCCAACTACATCAGAGTAAAAACCCGATCCCGTAGTAAGATTCATCGTTGAAAATAATTTTGAAACATCAAATGTATACTCATGTCTAAAGGCAGCCAAATGATTGAATAATGGCTTAGTATTACTATTATTAGATGGAATAATGACAATATCACCTTTTTTCAAGGAAGGGTTTTCATAATCAAGCGCCGTGCCCCCAACTTTCTCCATGTAATACTGAAACCCCCAATGTCCTTCAAACCAGACTTTTCCAGGCACGTTTTTGATGGAGTCATGAATAGCAAGTGCTGCGATACGTGCACTGTTTGCCAAGCCATAATCTGCACTTGTGACTATCAAAGCTATTAATAATGTAGGAGCGAGCGGACCATATAAACGCAGCTTGACGTTTGAGAACAGCATACTTGACTGGCTAAAATATCGTATAACAATTATCCCTGCAACTGGTGCTATTGGAAGAATACTGCGACCATTCACAGACCAATTTACAAAAATTGTGAAGGTAAACGTTCCCAACACCCAAAGAAATAACAATAATGAATCTGAATCCCTGTTTCGCAAAACATCAGAAACAACAATAAAAATGAAGCTTGCTCCGGCAAAAACAAAAAATGGTAACTGAACGACAAAAACCCAATTTATGCCGTCAGCATTAGCTATTGGATATGAGTTCAGTACATCATATTTCAACAACAATAATAATATTAGTGAGATCAGCAAGAAGCCTATTGCCCATTTCCATTTATTCCAAAAGACCAGCGCGTAGAAGAATGGGATCAGCAGACACCCACCAAGGAAAGAAAAACCTGTCACTATATTCGCAATAATCTGTACAAACAGGATTTTTTTTCTCGCCATCGAGTATGAACTTGCAAAAGTAATCTGCCCAGCGCCATACAGATAATACGTTGTCCACTCATAAAGCCCAAAACAAGCAATCGGCATAAGGAAAAACAACATCCACAGACCAATTTTTTTCTTTTCAAAAAGTGAATAGACAGCTAAAAGCGGAATGAGGCACAAACCTGAATATTTTGTTAATAAGCTAAGGGAAATAAGGGCTGAAGCGATTGCTAAGAGTGAATAATCATTTGATCTGAGACCGCGTCTCCAAAAATATACCGCAAAAACCCAAAATGAGACCATCAGCACATCACACATTATGGTCGTACTGGAAATTAGATACACCGGGGTACATGCTGTAGCTAATGCAGCTATGAAGGGCTTGTTGCATAATTCTTGAGCCAACAAATACGTCCCCATGATAACAGCGCATGCCGGGACAATAAAAGCGGTATGAAGTACAATCTCACTCCATCCAAACCAGTAGGCAACCAGAGCGATATAATATGATACTAAAGGAGGATTCGTAGTCTTTGATACTGGAATTATTTCACCGGACCAGTTCAAAGAAAAACCATAGAAGTCAAAGGGGTGGGCCTGAATCTGCTGAGCTATCCAAATATAGCAGGGGTCGTCTATATGAAATGCTTTATTTATAAATGGGATAAGACAAAGAAGGCAGAACAATAGCAGTATGCATAGCGCTCGATTTGAGTTTATCTGTTTTTCATAAGCTAAAGACATGCCATGTGACCCTGTAATGCGTACTGAAGCCGTCAATATTTATGCTTAACTACTAGCCCTTGTCCCGTTGGCAATTCTAACACACTATGATTATGGCTATTAAAGAACTCATCAAGTGCTCTTTTTTGCTTTTCACACGTTAACCATCCACAATCATCTAAAACAATCATTCCTCCTGGCGACACTTTAACAAATAACAATTGAAGTACAGTACGGCTCAAAATGCCCTGTATTGTCGAGTGGTTTACCCTCAAACGTATCATAGATGTACATAGATTTAGGGGCTGTCCTAGACAACTGAAATTGCCTAGGATAGTCCCTTCTTTTTATTATCGTCGCTAAAATCACCGTAAAACATAATTTTCTCCTACCATGTTACAACTTAATAGCTAAATTATGAGCATACTTCTTAAACTCACTACTTTCTGGAAGCTCTTGTGCAGCCTTGATAAAGCATCTTTTGGCCTCCGTATGCTTTCCATTATTCAAGTAATCTTGCCCCAAGCGGTAGATATAGAATGCATTTCCTGTGATGCTATATAGTCTTTCGTAATATTGGATAACTAATACATCTATTTTTTGCCATAGGGGATCATTCTTGGCTTGTTGGTCGCGCATTGATTTCAGTAATTTTATTAAACCTTCAAGTACCCCAACCGTTTCTTTTTTCTGTAAAACCTTTTCTAGTGTCAATCGAGCCTCAGCTGTTTGACCTTTTTGCATCTGAATAAGCGCATATAATGTATCAAATTTTTCATCATATTTAAGACTCGGAAGTAAACTAGCTATTCTATATTGTTCAAGTGCCTCATCGTACCTCCCCTTTTCGAAAAGGGCCAGCATATACAGGCCACGCGTCACCTTGAAATTCGGAGATTTACGGACCGTATCCTCAAAAATTCCCAGATTTGTTTGCCATGTCAGGTTTCTTTTAAAGGTACCAATCGTCCACGTTATAAATACAATTCCGAAAACACACATTCCCGTGCGTTTAAGCCCCACACGAATATCTGCAACCCGATTCCAGGCGACCATCATAGCAAGCAACCAGAAGGGGACGGCAAGATAAATGTATCGTTCAGCGTAAGCAGTCCAAGCAAGTGTCCCCATTGAGAGAGGCAGGGCTGGAGCAATCAGGCATAAACCGGATAATGCCAGAGACGACAGCGCCCCACCAAGTCGAACTCCCAGAATCGCCAACAAAAGTAGCAAGATACCTAGCAACTCATAGAGCGGGTCTATCTCACGAATTGCAAGATTCAAAGGGAATGGAAATAGAAACTTCTTCGCATAAAAACCAATAGCCCCAGTGTATACTTTAAAAGCATACATTGGGTCGGACTTGATCAATGTTAACGTCTGTGGAATGGTAGCGATATCGGAGGTAAAAACAAACTTTCGAATAATATAAAATAATGCCACGGCCAAAATCAGACTGACGCCGATACTGAGCCAAAACATCAGATATCTTCTACGGGAGGCACCAATTTCCCACCAGTAAAGAGCTACTCCATATCCGGCAATAACCAGCAAAACTAGGAAATAATTATAGGTAAATATAGCAACCATGACCGCAGCCGCATAGAATGCTGTCGTCAGCAGCGCTATCCAGTTCCAGGATTGCGGATTATCCAAACCGTTGTTTTTATCGCATTCAGCACCTTTCATACGAAACAGAAAAAATGCAACAAAAATAAAGGCAACAGCCGTCTCTTTAGCAAACATGCCGAAAAGTACAAAACAAATAATTGCCGGCCAGAACCACCACTTTTGGAGTTCACGATATGTAATCAGAAGATACGTAGCGAACAGAAGAAAGATGCCGGCCAACAGGTCCGTTCTGCCGGATATCCAATTTACCGATTCGGTTGCTATCGGATGTACAGCAAACAAAAGTGCCGACAGAAATGGCAGATAACTTGTCTTTTTGTCTTCAGCTTTTACCAATGCAGTCGCAATTAAAAACAACAATACAACATTAACAAGATGAAAAAATATATTCTCAAAATGCATTATGTGTGAATCAAGGCCCCAGATAAAATGATCGATCAAATAAAAAATACCGATAAAAGGGCGATAATAACCGCCATTAGCCGAATGGGGAAAAAACATTGATTTCAGATCAAAATGTTCAAGATCTTGAAGCCCCGTTATAACATCTCTATCATCCAGCAGGCATGTTTCCGAGAAAATAGTTACATAATAAAGCGATAACATCACAAAACAGAGCAGGAGTATTTGAAAAGGTTTTCTGACCGTCGGCCTCACGCCGCAAGCCCTAACATGTCACGCGCCCATCCTTCAGGTTTTCGCATAAAGGCCACCGCCACAATGTTTAAAGGTTGGTTTTGGATATAAACGTACTTGAAGCCGTTTTGCTTTAAAACCGATTCCAAAGAATTCTGGGTAAAACCGGTTTTGTGGGCAAAATAATCATGTTCATCCAATTCCATCCTGAATCCCCATCCATAAAAAACATCTCTCACTAAAATAGGTATACCTGCGGCCGTTGTATAGAGAACATCGTCAAGATCAAGTCCTCTTTCAACCATTGTCCTGATTACATCACCCAGATCCGGAACACTGATCATAACAAAGCCGTTTGGTCTCAAGACATGTCGAAAACCTTGCAGCACCTTCGGCACCTCGTGATGATAAAAGTGCTCCAGATTGTGTGAGCAGTAAACCGCATGGAACTGGCCTGGTTCCAATGTTTTAATCTCTCTGGCATCACAGACAATATCAGGATTTCCCGCCGGATCGATGTCCAAAAGCAGATGTTCCCACCCATCAAATTGTGATGGCACTGAAATATCCTTTGAGTTTCCACCGACATTCAGAAATTTCTTCCTCTTTAGCATTTTGCTCATAGCGTCACCGTTTTCTCCGACCAGATTTTGTGTAATAGCTCTCCCAAATCAAGTGAAAACCGCTGCCCGTCACAGAGAGTAGATTGTGCCATCTGTTCGCGAAGGCCAGATCGAATTGATGTAAGTTTATCAAGGTCAGCAGCTAATTCACTGGCATGCTCAATGTATTCATTTCCATCCCGTGCAACACAGCCAGGTAGTCCAACGGCCGTAAGAAAGGATTCTGTCTGACGACTGACCGGCAATGATCCCGGTAGTGTAACGATAGGCACCCCCATCCAAAGCGCTTCACAGCTTGTCAAGCCACCACAGTAAGGGAATGGATCGAGTGCAATGTCAATATCATTGTATTCCACCATCATAAAAAAATGAGACGACTGTTGACGTAATTCAATCCGCTCTGCAGAGATTCCGTGCGCCATAAATCGCTTTAAAAAACGTTGCCGCATCCCATAATCCCTGAAATTAGATGACTTGAGCACCAAACGCGACAATGGCACCAGATCAAGAATGGCTGCCCAAGTTGCTACTACCTGATCAGATATTTTTGCCAGATTATTAAAGCAGCCAAAAGTTGTATAACCATTATCCGCTGCCGGTAATGCCTCAACATCGGGGCAAAGAAACGGCGGCGTATAGCAAAACCTTCCATGGGGCAGGTAGACCGGCTTTTCAACCAAATACCGTTCTTCTCCCTCCTGCACCATCAAGCGATCAACAATCAGATAGTCTATAGCCTTGATACCGGTTGTATTAAACCAGCCGAGCCAGGATGCCTGAACGGGAACCGGCTTGCGGGAAAAAACTGAGAGTCGCTGACCTGCGGTATGACCGGAAAGATCAATAAGAATATCAATCTCGTCTGATTGAATGAGATTGATCAATTCATCGTCACTTGTACCAGCAACACACCGCCAGCCCTCAACATGACGCTTTATATCATCCGTAACCACGTCTCTTTTTCCAGAATTATCATAACAGACCAGAGAAAATTGTGAGTGATCATGATAACGGGCAAAGGCCTGAAAAAACACACCTCCGGGATGTTGATGAAAATCCGCTGAAATAAAACCAACCCTGAGTGGGTGATGCTCAATTGTGCAACGGGTCAGCGACCCAACACAATCCAAAGAACTCGTATAAAATTGTTCGCCCACAGTGCAAGTTTCTTGGAAAATTTCTTCACGTGAAAAAGAGTCACTGTAGTGCATCGCAAAAATCAGGTTTGAACGAACCTCACTATTATCCGGAAACATCTTCACAAGCTTCTTATATGCCTGAAATCCTTTTACTGCATCGTATTGCAGATACAGATTGGCGAGATTATTCAGGGCCTCAATAAAATCAGACTGGTAATTTACTGCCTTTCTGAAGCAGGCCCGCGCCTTGGCAACCCTTCCAGCGTTGCGATGTAGCTCCCCAAGATTGTTCCAGGCCTGGAAATGGCACGGATCGAGGCGTATCACCTCTGAAAACACAAGGAGTGCGTCACTTTCTTTTTTTCGTGCAGTTAATACCCTACCCTGATTATTGAGCGCCTCAACAAAACCGGGGCGCAGCATGATTGCCCTGTTTAGCCACGCCTCAGCAGCCTCAAGTTCACCCAGATAATAAGAAACGATCCCCAAATTGTTCAACGCCTCAGGAAACTCAGGATTAATGGTAAGCGCCTGTTCAAGGAAACACTTTGACTCATGCCATCGTTTTTCTGAAAGAAGAGCCACCCCGCGGTTATAGGCAATTTCAGGAACAGCAGGGAGTATCTCAATTGGGCTTCGTGCACCATCATTGATGGTGCCATCACACCAGCGTTGCCACATAAGACGATAAGCGCTCTCCAATTCAACCGTAAAACGCTGTCCGTCACAGAGCGGTGAAGTAGCCATCATATCTCTCAGGCGTTGCCGGAGATCAGCCAAAGCTTCCAGATCGTGTGCATGTTGAAACGCCAATTCAATATATGATTCACTGGAATCGGCAATGTAATCCGGTAGGCCAATAACGTTGAGGAGTGCCAGAGTTTGTCGACCAACGGGTAGTGGCCCCGGCATGGTGATAACCGGCACCCCCATCCAGAGTGCCTCGCAGGTAGTGGTTGCCCCACTGAAAGGGAACGGATCAAGCGCAATATCTATATCGCCATACTCCTCAAGCAGCGTACCATAATCCGATGACTTGCGGTATTCAACCCGCTCGGCACTAATGCCATGTTGTTCAAACATCGACGTAAAGCGCTCTACCACACTTTCACATGCGAAACTATTCCACTTGAGAACCAACAGGGCATCCGGCATCCGTTTTAACAAGCAAGACCAGACGGCAATGATCTCCGATGAAATTTTTGAAATATTATTAAAACAACCGAACGTAATAAAACCATTTCTAAGTGCCGGGAGTGACGAGACTTTAATTGTATCTGATGGTGGGGTATAGCAGAATCTGCTGTCCGGCATGTAGACGACACGCTCAGTAAATAACGGCACCATACTGGCCGGGAGGGTGTCAGAATCCATAATGATGTAATCAATCGTGTCAAGACCGGACGTATTGTAGTAGCCGATCCACGAGACCTGAATGGGAGCTGGCTTGCGCGCCACAACACCTATTCGGCCGGAACCGATATGTCCCGAAAGGTCTACAAGAATATCAATTTCATCCTGCAAAATCTGCTCGACTACCGCATCATCACACAAACCGGAGATATTATGCCAGACAGTGGCATACGTCTTCAGGCGCTCGGTCAACCAATCCGTAACAGGGCCATTATTGTAGCAATAGGTAAGAACACGACCAGAATCATGGTACGCAAGCGCCTGTTCGAAGAAAAAACCGACCGGATGGCGGTTAAACTCACCTGAAATATAGCCAATTTTCAGCTGTCTGTCAGGTGTACGGTCATTTACATGATTGCTGATTCTGGGGATAGCATTACAAAACCTTTGACAAAGCTCAACGGTTGCATCGTAGACCTCTTCTTGCGTACTGGAGGAGGGATAGTGTAAGGCGTACAGTAATAAAGCATGGGCATCCCTAAAGTCGGGTTTACACTGTATGGCCCTACGCACAGCTACAACTGCGGAATCAGCATCACCCAACGACAGCAACACGTCAGCAAGCCCACGGTAGGCCTCGGCATATTCGGGCTTTAATTCGAGTGCCTGCAATAGCTTCTTTTTAGCCTCGTCGAGTTGATCCAGCTGCTTGTGAGCAAGGGCAGCACAATAATACACAACCGGATCATGTGGTGCCAGCACCTGAGCTCGGGCTGCATACTCCAGTGCTTCATGGTACTGTTTCAGATCAACAAGGGTTCGAGCAATACCAAAGATAGCATCAAAACTATCTGGCGCCAGCCTGATTGCATCCTGAAATGCCACAAGGGCCTCTTCCGGTTTTTTTAAGAGGCTATATAACGTACCAAGATTTATCCAAGCAATCTGATTTTTCGGATTAAGTGCAACGGCTTGGCGATAACAGGTAATTGCGGGACTAATTCTTCGGCTCTCCTGTAGTATCTTCCCCAAGCTGTTATAGGCTTCAGAATAATCGTTCTTTAGAACCAAAGCCCTGTGGATGAGCCTCACAGCCTTTCGCGCCTTGCCCCAACCTCGAAAAGTCACCACCCCCAGGGCGTGTAACGCCCGGGAGTTGTGCGGGTCTTCTTCCAAAATCTGATTATAGATCGCACACACCGCAGAAAAATCATCCGTTTTCAACAATTGATTTGCGGCGATAAATCGTTTTTCAAAATCATTTACCATATATAAACACCAGATGCAGGATGATTTATTAAAAAAAAAGCCTGACAAAAGTCAGGCTTTTTTTAAAAAACAAAAGAAAAAAAATTACATCGAATTCCAAGGAGTACCAGCGCTGAGGGTACTGTATGAATTTGATGCACCTGGTGCAGCGGCTGTAGTACCAACGGTAGCGCCAGAAGAGTAATACAGCTTGGCATCAGTAGATGTGAAGGCAATAATACGATCACCGTTCAGATGTTTTGAATTTGCAGAAAACATAGAAGCTACCGATACAACACCAATAGTAACATTATTGGAGGGAACAAAACTTCCGGCACCTACGGCAACTGGTGCGCTGATCTGTGACGCATACGCAGAACCAGCGGCCATGGTAAGTGCAATTACGAGAGCTATTTTCATTATAGTTGGTCTTGCCATTTTGAACTCCTTTCAAATAAGTATTATGTTAGAAAGTGGGGTAAAACTGATTGTCTGAAAAAGCAGCTTCCATGGAAGTCCTGAAGTTTCGGGCATCGCTGGTTGCGGCCGAGTTGAAGCCCCTTATGCGATAGGCGGAAAACTGAGGTATGGCAACAGCAGCCAGGATACCGATGATCGCAACGACGATCAAAAGCTCGATTAAGGTAAAACCTTTTCTGTTTCTCATTTTCTGTAACATAATATTTCTCCTTTCGTTGTTTTTGCTCAATTAAATGAGCTTTTAAAATCAATGAAAATCATCATACATAAATTTCAAAGCAATTCAAGTGCCAAACATCCCCCCCAAAAAAACTCTATAAATTTAAAGAGATTGGCTTGTTCCACAATCTATTGAACATTTTGCTTACCATTTTTGTCCTCTTTTGTGTCAAATTTTGGCACAAGTGGCTGTAAATTAAAAAGTTGGATAACGATCATAGTCATAATGATATGCCTCCATTGTAGTTCTAAAGTTTTTTAGATCCGAGGCAGCCGCAGTGTTAAAAGCTCTAATACGGTATGTGCTAAACTGTGGTATTGCTACCGCTGCCAGGATTCCAATGATGGCAACCACTATCAGAAGTTCTATAAGCGTAAATCCATCCTGACTATTGCAAATATCCATTGGCCGCCTCCGATAAAACTATATCTATAATAAAATCTAAGCAATAAAAGCGCCAAAGAACAAAATTTTACCCACTGAGCCATGATGAATTCAGAGCAGGAACCCTATTTCCTACAATCAATAGGTTACAAATAACCTTTGCAACTCATCAGCCACCAGTGCCGATTCAACCTGTTCACCATCCACCATGCGCTTGATACTTGCCCTGCCCGACGCCACCTCATTTTCGCCGATTACAACACTGTAGCGTGCTCCCAGCTTGTCGGCGCGGCGCATTTGGCTTTTGAGGCTTTTGCCCTCGTAGTCCATCTCCACCCGCACACCCTTCTGCAGCAGATCATGCAACAGGCGAAAGGCAAAGGCCCGTTCCCCGGCCCCCATGGTGGCAATGAACAGATCCGGGTGCTGTGAGAAATCCTTGTCGCCCAGCAGCAGGGCCACCCGTTCAATACCCATGGCAAAACCAATGCCG
>JAYTVV010000180.1:0-5957 GCA_043743795.1 Geobacteraceae bacterium | reverse complement strand
CGGACAAGTTTGCGGTCTGCTTCGATACCTGCCATACCTTTGCCGCCGGCTATGACACCGCTACGGATGAGGGGTACGCCGACACCATGGCGCAGTTCGCCCGGCTCATCGGCCTGGAACGACTGCAATGCTTTCACTTCAACGACTCCAAGAAAGGCCTTGGTTCCCGCGTCGACCGGCACGAGCATATCGGGCAGGGGGCGCTGGGGCTGAACCCGTTCAGGTTTATCCTCAATGATGCGAGATTCGCCAGGATTCCTAAAATCCTGGAGACCCCCAAGGGGGATAGTGAGGATATGGATGCGGTGAATCTGGGGATCTTGAGGGGGCTGGTGGCAGCATAACTTTCCTTGGTGTTGCCATATTATTCGTCTGCTGAATTGAATTCATACCAACAAAAAAACCCGCCTGAAAAGACGGGGTTTTTTGTTGGTATGAATTTTGCCCGCAGAAGCGGACAGAATGTAATTGGGATACAGAGCGGCTTACTTCTCTTTAATAAAGACAATATTGGCATTAGCATTTGTTCTAACGCCAGACCAATCCTGCCCTTGCTGACCATCGCGGCCAATGATCATAGCCTTGTTATTGGCGTCAAGGGTCACAATCGGATCACCGTCTGCCTGAATCGTTACCGGCTGGCTCCAGGTGGCTCCATTGTCATTGGTTCTGACAACTTTAATAATATTGGCGTAGCCATCAGCGCCTACACCTGTGCTGGCAACCAGTGTTACAACTTTGGTGGATGTTGTTGCAATGGCGACATCTCCATTTGTCGTCAGTGGAACGGCCCGCCGTGTCCAGCTTGTGCCGCCATTGGTTGTGACAGCCAGTTTTACCCCAGCCGTGGTGTTGTCACCATAGCCAATGTAATAGGTATTTGTGTCGACAACAGCAAGTCCAATGTAGCCGGAAATATCTGTGCCTGCTGCTGTAACAGTGACCGGTGTGGACCAGGTGGAACTACCGGCAGCCTTTTTGGTCAGCCTGATGTTGGCGCGATCACTAAGAGCAACATAGAGATTGTTTTTCGAATCTTTTACGATACTGCCAACTCCAGCTGCAGGCAGCGCTACCGGTTCGGTAAAAGCAGAATCCGGCGAGCTGGCAGTTGTATAGTAGTTATCCACCAGTACATGTATAGCGCCATTACTGGTCACAACAATATCAAGCTCTTCCTGGGGCAGGTATGAACCGTTGATCCGTACGGGAGTGCTCCAGCCCGTCTGGCCTGGACGCGTTGCAAAATAAGAGTACATAAGATCCCTGGCTTCATTTATCCAAACGGTGTGGACGATTTTAAGGCCAGAATAGACAGGGTCAATGCCAACGGCAACACGAGTAATATTCGCGATTCCTGCACTGCTGGAATCTGGTATAGCAGACAGGCCCCATGTTGCACCGCTGTTTGCACTTTTACCAACGTGAAATGGTGTTGAATAGGAACCTAATGTAAAATCTTCATAGGCCAGATATACGTTGTTGCCATCCACGGCAACCTTATTATTCGGGTTTCTGATCTTGCCGTCTGCAATTTTGACCGGTGCGTTGAATACCGGTGCTGCGGGCGCAGCGGCCAGAGCCGTTGTGGCGCTCATAACCAGCACAGTTGCTACTAATGCTAACATCTTTTTCATCTTCTGCTTCCTCCTTGTGTTTTTGTGCGTAGAACGCACTATTTACTCATGACTATTGAGTCTGAGCATTTAATGTCGTCTCAGCCTGCAAAACAACAATGCGACTGTTTTCTTCGATGCTGAACTCGGGATTAGCCTCAGCTTCATGTGTGACCAGCTGCTCTTCTCCACTTGCTTCCTCCATGGGCTGCGGTCCAGCCTCGGTCACGGCCTCTGCTGTCTGCTCGGTTTGCTTCTTCTCGACAGTTTTTTCAGGCTTAGGAACTTCTGTTTGGAATGCACCGGCTTGCTGAGTAGGCACGGTCTGTAGCTGCTGATATTGGTAGGTTGTCAGTGCTTCCGGCTGAAAACCTTCAGGCTGGGCCTCGAGTTGATCGATGCTTACCGACTTCGCTTGCGGCAATTGGCTCCTGACGGAAAAGTTATCCTGACCAAGACGGTTCTCATAGCGCTGGCTATCCTGTTGCTGAACGGTCTGTTGTGGGGACGGTTGGGGTATACGGCGTTCACGGTCGCGCAATTGGTAAGGATCAAGACCATAACTGGCAGTAGCGGTGGCTAGCAGCAGAAGGAGTTGAATGGCAGCATCAGTAATTCGCATAATCTGTCCTTGCCGAGGGGAAAAAGGAAAAGGAGGCCTTCTGCTGAAGGCCTCCTTTGAAGCAGAACATGGGCTATTTTTCCCGGCTGAAGTAGAGTGCTGCCGGGCTACCCAACGACCCATTCAGGAAGGTGTCAATCGTGGCGTCTGAGTTCGATAGCACACATACCTTGCCTGTGCTGTCGAGTGCCGTGCTGGCTTGATTGTTGCCGGGAACAGTGACATTAGCGCTCCAGGTTGCACCGTTGTCAGAAGTTCTGTTGATGCTAATCCGACCGTCTGGCCCATAATTTACGTAGTGGGCAGCAATTGTTACAACTTTGCTGGAATTGACGGTGATGGATGGATGGGTACCATAGACAGTTGCGTTAGGTGTTACGATCCTCTTGGACCAGGAATTTCCGCCATTTGAGGTGGCTGCAAGCCAGACATGATTCTCGGCATTGGTTACGGTAAGCGGGTAGAATTTGAAGGCGATGTAAATGTTGTTGGCATCGTAGACGGCAATGGAAACATTGTCATTTACTTCATAAGTTGCGTCGCTTTTGGCAACATCGATGGTAGACCATGTTGTGCCGCCAGCTGACTTCTTGTGATAGCTCAACATTGGCCCCGCAACGGTATCGTGTGTTTCAACTACGTACATGTTGCTGTTGCTGTCAAAGGTCATTGAGTTGTTTGAGGTAGTCCAGGGAAGCTGAACAGGGGTGGTAAATGCTGCCTCAGCAGACGCAGCACTCGCGTAGTATGTGCCCGTACCGTCATCGTAAATAATGTGCAATGTTCCGTTTGGCGCTGCTCCCAGGGCGTAAATGCCGTAGCCGTAGGGCGAAACCCAAGGGAATTGGGCCGGAGCGGTCCAGGTTGTCCCGGTTGGGCGATCCACGAAATAGGAGTACATCTGGGCACCGCTGGAGGCTCCCCATGTGGCAAAGAGAATTTTTTTGCCGGTATACACAGGGTCTTTTGTCAGGGTGATGCGGATGCTGTTACTAGAATTGTCTGCGGCAAGCACTGCAGGTTGTCCCCAGGTCAGGCCGCCGTCGGTGCTGCGAATAACGCTTGGTTCGCCATTGGGGCCGTGGAAAGCTGCGTAGACATTGCTACCGTCAACGATAAGCTCTCTGCCGCCATCATTTGACCAATTGGCGCCATTGGCAACCTTGGTTGATTTGACGGCCATACTCATGACCGGTGCTGCCGGGGTGGCGGCCTGGGCTATTGTGGCGCTCACCATGAGAGCCGTTGCAACTACTGCGAACATCTTTTTCATCGTTAACTTCCTCCTTTGGGTTTCATGCGCAATTCGCATGATTAAAAACAGCATTAAATGATGTGCCTGCTGTAACTGTTTAAGCTGTAAAGTACATACCGCTACGGATGTTTCGGCCTGCAAAAAAAAAGACCGCCGTCGCTGAGTATCGTGGATTCGATAGGTTGGCGACCCGGCTGTCTCAGAGAGACCCATAGGCTTTCCGTCCCATCCTCGCGGATGGTTTAGCTTTTCGTCGATCACGGGCAGAAATTCGGCACAAAAAAAGCCAGGATGCCGAATGGGTAATGAAAATTCGGCATCCTGGCTGTCTTCGTGAGACCCTGTAGGCTTTCCGTCCCATCCTCGCGAATGGTTTAGTATTATCGTTTGTACCTCTGCAAATTGTGGAGGGTGTTTTATAACATTAAAAACGATAAGTCAATTATTTTTTAATAAATAGTACCAATCAGAAAAGATCAAGATTTTCCAGCTTCTTGAATGGTTGGTTGTCAAACGCCTTGCGCTCCTGCCTCTCTGTTGTCACATCCGCGGGCTTTTCTGCCCGGGGAGGCTCGCAGGTCTCGTCACACACCCGCTCGATTTCGATTTCCTCTTCCATGCCATTGCTTTTGAAGAAATAACGGTCGTACAGCCGGTGATAGGCTGTCCAGCGGGATGTGCTGACGCTCTCCTTGGCGATGTGGGCGCGGATGCCGTTGATCTTGGAATCCATGTCGTCCAGATAGTTGAGGATCGTGGCCTCGATGGTCTTGGGGCGTTTGGGTGAACCGTATTCGTATTGGCCGTGATGGGACAGCAGCATGTGTTTCAGCAGGATGCCCAGCTCGCGGGGGAAACCCTCCACCTGGCGGATTCTGTCCTCCACCAGCTCGACGCCGATGGTGATATGACCCAACAGTTTGCCGATATCGGTGTAGTCGAAGGCCCGTTCATAACTCATCTCGTGGACCTTGCCCACATCGTGCAGCAGTGCGCCGACGATCAGCAGATCCTCGTTGATGCCACCGTAGAGCGGGACGATGGTCTTGACCAGCTTGACCAGCGCCAGGGAATGCTCCAGCAGTCCGCCCAGGTAGACGTGGTGCATGCCCTTGGCGGCCGGGGCCATGCAGTACAGATCCATGAAGGGCTCATCGGCCAGGAATGATTCCATCAGCCCACGCAGGTAGGGGTTGGTGAGGGCGGCCACCACGTCCCGCAATTCCTGGCGCATCTCGGCGTTGTTGCGGGGGGATTCGGGCAGAAAGTCGGCCAGGTTGACCTGCTCCTCGGGGACCTTACCGATCTCGGCCACCACCACCTGCATCTTGTTCATATACACCGAGGCCTTACCGCGCACCTGGACGAAATCGTCCTTGTCGAACTGCTTGTCCAGCACATCCGTATTGTCCCAGACCTTGGCCTCGATCTCCCCGCTTTTGTCCATAAAACGCAGGTTCATATAGGGTTTGCCATTTTTGGCCATGGCCATGATCTTGTCCTTGACCAGGAAAACGGCGTTGACGTTATCACGGTCCTTGATGTCGGCTACATACTGTTTTGCCACGCTAGACTCCTTTTGGTTTGAAAAAAGGTTTTGATGTGTTATCCGAAGCTCCCAGTTGCGCGGCAATGATGTCGGCGACCTTGATGCCGTCGACTGCGGAACTCATGATGCCGCCGGCGTAGCCCGCCCCTTCGCCGGTTGGATACAGCCCTCTGATGCCGATTGATTCGTACTGTGTATCACGCAGCACCCTGACCGGGGCGGAGGTGCGTGATTCGATGCCGATCAGGGTGGCTTCGGTGGTGATGAAGCCGCGCAGACGTTTGTTGAAGTCATTGATCCCTTCACGCAGGGTGGTGATTATGAATGGTGGCAGTGCCGAATCCAGTTCCGTTTCGACTATGCCGGGACGATAAGTAGTTTGTGCAGGCTGCCTGCCGGGCAGACGCAAGAACGCCATCATGTTCTGGGCCGGAGCATGGTAATTGCTTCCACCGGCCAGAAAGGCGTTGTGTTCCCAGTGGCGCTGGAACCGGACGCCGGCCAGCGGATCAGTCCCGCCAAAATCATCCGGGGTGACGTTGACCACCAGTGCGCTGTTGGCAAATAGCGAGTTGCGCTTCTGGCCGCTCATGCCGTTTGTGACAACGCCGCCTGCTTCCGAAGCACCGGCAATAACGATGCCTCCGGGACACATGCAGAAGGAATAGGCGCTACGCCCTGTTGTCGTATTGTTGTAGGTGACGGCATAATCGGCTACCGGCAGGTTCGGGTGGCGGGCGCTGCCGTACTGGATGCGGTCGATCAGCTCCTGGGGATGTTCCACCCGCAGGCCCATGGCAAACGGTTTGCGTTCCAGGGGTACGCCACGATGAGCCAGCATTTCATAGGTGTCGCGAGCACTGTGCCCGGTCGCCAGGATCAACCGGTCGCAGGGGAGTTCCTCCTGCTCATTGA
>JAYTVV010000179.1:0-7564 GCA_043743795.1 Geobacteraceae bacterium | reverse complement strand
CCGGGCCTCGCGCAACGGCACGCCGTGAACTCCGCCAGGTCCGGAAGGAAGCAACGGCAGCGGCTTCTGCTGTGTGCCGCGGGTAAACCCGGCTATCATCTGCGCCTGCAAACCATTTCTCTTTCATTTCCCCTTGAACCACATGCCGCTCCCCGCTATCGAATGGAGAGCCAGACCATCTGCGAGGTTAGATCTCTTGTCCAACGGCACGCACTATGAAGTCCTGGCAAGGAAATACCGCCCCCAAACTTTTTCAGAACTTGCCGGTCAGGAACATGTCAGCCGTACGCTGCAAAATGCCATTGATTCAGGACGGGTTGCCCATGCATTCCTGTTTACCGGCGCCCGTGGTGTCGGCAAAACAAGTACCGCCCGCATCATGGCCAAGACCCTCAACTGCGAAAAAGGGGTTACCCACGAACCGTGCAACGTCTGCCAGCAATGTATCGAGATAACCAAAGGCACTTCAACCGATGTCTTTGAAATAGACGGTGCCTCCAATAACGGCGTGGACGATGTCCGCGACCTGCGCGACAACATCAAGTACCTCCCTTCTCATAGCCGTTACCGCATTATTATCATTGATGAAGTCCACATGCTCTCCACGAACGCTTTTAATGCCCTTCTGAAGACACTTGAAGAGCCGCCGGAGCATGTAAAGTTCATTTTTGCTACCACTGAGCCGCACAAACTGCCGGTAACGATTCTTTCGCGCTGTCAACGCTTTGATTTCAAGCGGGTAACCCTGCCGAAAATAATTGCACGACTGCGTGAAATTGCCGAAAAAGAATCCGTGACAGTGACTGATGCGTCGCTGGCCTTGATTGCCCGCAAAGGCGATGGCAGCATGCGCGATTCTCTGACTGCTTTCGATCAGGTACTGGCATTCTGCAGCACGACCGTGAGTGATGAAGATGTCAGCACACTGCTGGGAACAATTGATCGACGCCTGTTAGCTGAAATTTCTGCCGCTGTCTTCACCAGTGACACTCAAGGCGTGCTCGCCGGAATCAAGCAGGTTGACCAGGTCGGCTACAACATGCGCCAGTTCTGTCAGGAGCTGATCGAGCATTTTCGCAATCTGCTGGTGATCCGCTCGGTTAAAAAACCCGAGGAGATCCTTGACATAACGGCCGCAGAACTGGATGAGCTCAGCAAACAGTCACAACATGTCACGGCATTGGATATTCAGCGCCGCCTGACGCTATTTTTAAAAGCCGAATCAGAAATGGCGTATGCCAGCTTCCCCCGCCTGATTGTGGAGATGGCACTTCTGAAAGCTGCGCTGCTGGCCCCTCTCGTACCGATTCAGGAGCTGATTGACAAGATCAAATCACTGGAAACTGCTGCGGTTCATACGCCTTCTCTCCCATGGGAAGCAGCCAGAACCGCCTCAGCACCGGCGCCGCAGGCAGAGCAACACAGTACCGCACCGCCTCGACGGCTGCAACCTGCCGCTGCTACCGCTGCTGCACAACCGGCACCTGCTGATGAGCAGGCCAACTGGGGCCGGTTCGTGGCTTTTGCCAACGAGAAGGATCGTCAGCTCGGCTCAGTATTAGAGCATGGCAGCCCTATTAAACAGGAAAACGGCTTAATTGAAATCGGCTTCCCCGCCGGCAGCTACTATCTGACTGCTGCCCAGGACGCTGAATTTATCGCTGATGTACAAGAATTGGCCAGCACCTTTGCAGGAGAGAATACCGTTGTTCGAGTTAAATCCATTGAAACCGGCTTTACCGACGCGCCCTTGTCCCTCGCTGAAAAAAAAAAGAGTGACGCCGAACAACACCTGGAAGAGTTAAAGCAGGAAGTGGCAAACCACCCCGTGATCAAAGAAGCAGAGCGGGTATTCGGCTGCACCGTTACGGATGTACGCGAACTGTAGCCGCTTTTGACTTTACCAACGTACTAAATTACAAAAGACCAAAGGGGAAAAAGATGTCAAAGGGATTAGCAAATATCATGAAGCAGGCTCAGATGATTCAGCAGAAGATGGCTAAATTGCAGGAAGAGGCCAGCTTAAAAACAGCAGTGGCAACATCAGGCGGCGGTGCCGTAACAATCAAGGTAAATGGCAAAAATGAAATAATTTCACTGAAAATAAAAAAAGAAGCAGTAGATCCAAATGACGTCGAAATGCTGCAAGACCTCGTAATCACCGCTGCCAACGAGGCTTTAAAGAAAGTCCATGCCGAGATGGGTGATGAAATGTCTAAAATCACTGGCGGCATGAGCATTCCCGGCCTTTTTTAGCAATATCAGTCAGTTGCGTATATTTTCGACTCTGTCGTGCACTTTTGATATTTAGTTTGACTAAAAGTTTTAGTTCGACTAATAGTAGGGCCTGTATACAGTGTCATGATCTGCTGTATCAGAGCAGTCAAAGACTCTTGATTTTAATGCTCCTCCGTGGTTTTCGGTCTCAACGTGGCCCGTCCTGAACGGGGGAGCTTCTTTTTAACCACGCTATAATACTAAAAAATTGTTTTATTTGTGTTGGAATTTATGTTAACAAAATCATCCTCACTTATGCGTTTGGTAGGAGAACTGAAGAAGTTGCCGGGTGTCGGAGAACGAACGGCACTCCGTTTGGCTTTTCATCTTCTGAAATCTCCCCGCAATCTGACAGCGTTATCAGAATCGCTCTGCGAGGTTCGAGATCGGGTACACCCCTGCTCGATCTGCTTTGCCATTACAGAGACTGACCCGTGTTCTCTCTGCTCCGGCAACCGGGATTCAAGCATTATCTGCGTTGTGGAAAACTCACAGGATTTGATGGCTCTGGAACGAAGCAATGCCTATCAGGGCACCTATCATGTTTTGGAAGGGGTCATTTCGCCACTGTCCGGAGTCGGGCCGGCAAATTTAAGAATTGCGGAACTTGTAGCCCGTGTCGACGCCGGCTCAGTTCTCGAAGTCGTAATTGCCACAAACTTCACCGTTGAAGGAGAAGCAACGGCACTCTATTTGACTAAAATATTGAAACCAACCGGCGTAAGGATCAGTCGCCTGGCGCACGGCATTCCACTCGGAAGCGATATTGAATTTGTAGATGCGGCCACGGTCCAGTGGGCGTTGCAGGGCAGAAACCAACTATAAAACAGCACAGCACACATCCCACAGAGGAGGCAGTACATGAGTAGAAAAATGGTAACCATCGACGGCAACACCGCCGCCGCCCACGTGGCCCACGCCACCAACGAAGTCATCGCTATTTATCCGATTACCCCGTCATCAGTGATGGGTGAGATCTCCGATGCCAAAAGCGCCGCTGGCGAGAAAAACATCTGGGGAACAATCCCGCTGGTTTCCGAACTGCAATCCGAAGGAGGCGCAGCCGGTACGGTACACGGAGCTCTGCAGGCGGGCGCTTTGACCACCACCTTTACTGCCAGCCAGGGTCTGTTGCTGATGATCCCCAACATGTACAAAATTGCCGGCGAGCTGACCTCCACGGTCTTTCACGTCTCTGCCCGCGCGATCTCTGCTGCCGCTTTGAATATCTTCGGCGACCACTCCGACGTTATGTCCTGCCGCTCCACCGGCTGGGCCATGCTCTGCTCCAACAACGTCCAGGAAGTCATGGACTTTGCCCTGATTTCTCAGGCCGCAACCCTGCGCTCACGTATCCCGTTCCTGCACTTCTTCGACGGCTTCCGTACCTCACACGAAGTTCAGAAAGTCGAAGAACTGACGTTTGACGACATGCGCTCAATGATGGACAACGACCTCATCAACGCGCACCGCCTGCGCGGACTTTCTCCTGACCGTCCCGTCATGCGCGGCACCGCCCAGAACCCTGATGTCTACTTCCAGGGTCGCGAAACCGTTAACCAGTATTACGCCCCCTGTGTCAAAATCGTACAGGAAGAAATGGACAAATTCGGCAAGCTCACCGGCCGTAAGTATAAACTGGTCGAATACGTCGGGGCCAAGGACGCTGAGCGGGTTGTCGTCATCATGGGATCAGGAGCCGACACCATTCAGGAAACGGTTAACAGCCTTATCAAAAAAGGCGAAAAAGTCGGCGTTGTTAAAGTCC
Source organism: Geobacteraceae bacterium (assembly GCA_043743795.1). Taxonomy (GTDB): domain Bacteria; phylum Desulfobacterota; class Desulfuromonadia; order Geobacterales; family Pseudopelobacteraceae; genus JACRCG01. The sequence continues at coordinate 3,519 of JAYTVV010000179.1, read as the reverse complement.
ACCTGTATCGGCCTTTCCCGCTGGACGCGTTCATCAAGGCTCTGCCGAAAACCGTCACAAGCATCGCGGTCCTTGACCGTACCAAAGAGCCCGGCTCACTGGGCGAGCCGCTCTATCTTGACGTCCGCACTGCCATCGGTGAAGCAATGTCCGAAGGAAAGTTCAGCTTCAAAGGCTACCCTAAAATTGTCGGCGGCCGCTACGGTCTCGGTTCGAAAGAATTCACCCCGGCCATGGCAAAATCCGTACTGGATAACCTCAAAAAGGCCAAACCGAAAAACCATTTTGTTGTCGGCATTAAAGAAGATGTTACCAATTGCAGTCTCGACTACAACCCGGATTTCCGCAACGCCATGGACGGCACCTACGAAGCCATGTTCTACGGCCTCGGTTCCGACGGCACCGTTGGTGCCAACAAAAACACCATCAAGATCATCGGCGAGACCACCAAAAACTTTGCGCAGGCCTATTTTGTCTATGACTCCAAAAAAGCCGGCACTATTACCACATCGCACCTGCGTTTTGGTAAAAAACCAATCAACGCACCCTATCTGATCGACAACGCCGACTTCATTGCCTGCCACAACTTCTCGTTCCTCGAAAAGTACGACATGGTCAGCAAAGCCAAGCCGGGCGGTACGTTCCTTCTCTGTTCCCCATTCGAGCACGGTGAAGTCTGGGACAAAATGCCCAAGGAAGTTCAGCAACAAATCATCGACAAGCAACTGAAATTCTACGTCATCAACGCCATCAAACTGGGCGAAGAACTTGGCTTGGGTGCCCGCATCAACGTTATCATGCAGACCGCCTTCTTCAAGATTTCCAACATCATCCCGCTGGACCAGGCTATCGCCGAAATCAAAGGTGCCATCAAGAAAAGTTACGGCAAGTCGGGTGACAAGGTTGTCGCCATGAATAACGCCGCCGTAGACGAGGCTCTCAACAATATCCATGAAGTCAAAATTCCGGCCAAAGCAAGCAGTATGCTCAAAATGCCGCCAGCCGTTGCTAAAAGCGCCCCCAAATTTGTTCAGGACGTCACCGGTCGGATCATCGCCGGCTTCGGCGACGACCTGCCGGTATCCGCCATGCCAGCGGACGGAACCTTCCCGACAGCCACATCGCAGTACGAAAAACGCAACATTGCTGTCGATATTCCGGTTTGGGATGAAAAACTCTGTATCCAGTGCGCCATCTGTTCATTTGTCTGCCCCCACGCCACTATCCGCATGAAAGTGTACGACGAAAAACTGCTCAAAAAAGCCCCTGCAACGTTCAAGTCAATCGACTGCAAGCTTCCTGAGTTCAAGGGTTCTAAGTTCACACTCCAGGTTGCTCCTGAGGATTGTACCGGTTGCGGCGCCTGCGTTCACAACTGCCCTGCCAAGAGCAAGGAAGATCCAACCCACAAGGCAATTAACATGAAGTTCCAGGCTCCGCTGCGGGCAACCGAAGCCGCAAACTTCGACTTCTTCCTGTCACTGCCGGATGTGGACCCGACCCAAGTCAAGCTGGACACCCTGCGCGGCAGCCAGCTGGTACGTCCGATCTTCGAGTTTTCCGGCGCCTGTGCCGGCTGTGGTGAGACACCGTATCTGAAACTGCTTTCACAATTGTTCGGCGACCGTGCTATGATCGCCAACGCCACCGGCTGTACCTCCATCTACGGCGGCAATCTGCCGACAACTCCGTGGGCAAAGCGTGCCGACGGCCGCGGACCGGCATGGTCCAACTCATTGTTCGAAGATAATGCTGAATTCGGATTCGGCATGCGTCTGGCCGTGGACAAATTCAGCGAATCCGCACTGGAGTTACTGGACCAACTGACGACCTGCAGCTGTAAATCATGTAAACCGGTTATTCCGCTGATGAAAGAAATCAAGGCAGCTGACCAGTCTGACCAGACAGGCATCGAAAAACAGCGGGAGCGTGTAGCAACATTGAAGAAAGCTCTCAAGGGATGCAAAGAGCAGGCTGCTGTTCAACTGCTGCCACTGGCTGATTATCTGGTTAAAAAATCTGTCTGGTGCGTCGGCGGCGACGGCTGGGCCTATGATATCGGTTACGGCGGCCTGGATCATGTCATCGCCTCCGGCAAAAACGTCAACATCCTGGTACTCGACACCGAGGTGTACTCAAACACCGGCGGACAGGCCTCAAAAGCCACCCCGATCGGTGCTGTGGCGCAATTTGCCGCAGGTGGCAAGGTCATGGGCAAGAAGGATCTGGGAATGATGGCTATGGCATACGGTTCCGTCTATGTCGCCAACGTTTCTCTGGCCAACCCGGCACAGGTGGTCAAGGCATTCATGGAAGCTGAAGCCTATGACGGTCCCTCGATCATCATCGCATATGCCCACTGCATTGCACACGGCATCAACATGACCACTGCCGTGGATGAGCAGAAGAAAGTCGTTTCCTCCGGTTACTGGCCGCTGTACCGCTATAATCCGGCTTTGGTCGCCGAAGGTAAGAACCCGCTGCAGCTCGACAGCAAATCTCCGACCACCTCTTTCGAGGACTACGCGTACGGTGAAAACCGCTACAAGGTTCTGCAGAAGGCTAATCCTGAGGCGGCAGCTGTGCTGATGAAAAAAGCATCAGCCTGGACTGCAAGCCGTTTTGAGTATTACCAGAAACTGGCAGCTCTGACCTTTGAGAAAGAGTAGTTTCTTGACGTAAGTAATGATAGTATTCAGCCCCGCAGATTGCTCTGCGGGGCTTTTATTTTATCAATCGGGGATGAAAACCATGCTGAATGAAACCAATGATCTGGGAGCGGCACTTTTTAAAACATGGACGGAAGAGCAGCGAAGTGATGAAATTGAAAAACTGGTAATGGGATTCCGCAACGGAGTGCCGATTGGAATTGTCTGCAAGATGGCTGAGACCGTTGCAGGCAGTAAAAAGAAAGCCAAAAAATACCTTGCGCAGTTTATGAGTGCTGATGAGCGCACGGTGACAGTTGAGTCTGAAACCGGCGCAATGCGCCAACTGGTAAAAACTTTTCTGATATAGAAACGCAGGAGAATTCGTATGCAGAGCGTGTTTATTGCCGGATGCGGGTACATTGGCGAACGGATAGCCCGGTCTTATTTTGAGTCAGGGGTTGTCGTCACCTGTACGGTCAGGTCAGCTGAACACGGGGCATTGCTGGAGTCAAAGGGATTTGAGACCATTATCTCAACTTTTGATGACGACAGTGATCTTTCGCCAATAGACCTGCAGGACTCCGTACTTTTTTATCTTGTCCCTCCCCCTGGCGGAGGCGTTACGGACACCCGTGCCGGAAACTTTATCACACAGATATCCGCAGGCAAAAAACCGGCAAGAATCATCTATATGAGTGCAACCTCCGTGTATGGTGGTTCAGATGCCGATGTTGTCACGGAGGAATCTCCGACAGTCCCCGATTCGGCAATGGGTAAGCGCCGTCTCGATGCCGAAGCGGCGTTCCGAAGCTATGGTGCCGCCAGTGATGTGCCGGTCGTAATTCTACGGGTCAGCGGCATCTACGGC
>JAYTVV010000178.1:0-28570 GCA_043743795.1 Geobacteraceae bacterium | reverse complement strand
GCGCAAGCCAAAACAAGAAACATCGTGAATAATATCAGCAAGTTAAACCAATATAAACTAAACCGGGACTGATCGGGTTAAGTCCGACAGCCTCCTAGAAGGAATAGGTGATCAAATATTCACACTTGACAAGCCGGCACCTAATAAGGCTTATTTCAATCTCTTCACCAAATGAAACTGCGGCTAAACTCCGTCGACCTCACCTCAAAGGAACTTCGCGTATTTCACTCTCCAGCTCCCCGATCAAGCCTGCCCCACCCCGGTCCCACGAATACTGGATGCGCCGTGCTATTGCCGAGGCGGGCAAGGCACAGACCAGGAACGAGGTGCCGATTGGCTGCGTTATCGTCCACGATGGCAAAATTATTGCCCGTGGCCATAACCTGCGTGAAACATCCCAGGATCCGACAGGGCACGCCGAGCTTATCGCCATCAGAAAAGCCGCCCGAAAACTGGGTTCCTGGCGACTCCTTGATACGGTACTGTATGTTACCCTCGAACCTTGTACGATGTGCATGGGAGCAATTATACTTGCCCGCATCCCCACCGTTGTTTTCGGCTGTTATGATCCGAAGGGGGGAGCGGCCGGTTCGCTCTACGACTTTTCCGCTGATTCCCGACTCAATCACCGGGTCGACCTTGTACCACGCGTTCTTGAAAGTGAATGTTCGTGCCTGCTGAGCACCTTTTTTGCCGCATTGCGTATGCGCAAACGAAACGCTCGCCCCCCTGCCTCGGCTTTGCCATCCGTGACTTCGGCAATAAAAAAGGGGTAGAACAGCACATGTTCTACCCCTGACGACTTTTGTCAGATTACTATAATTTTTATATCAGCCGGCGAGACCGAAGCTTTCGTGCATAACGCGCACGGCCAGTTCGGTGTATTTTTCATCGATCACTACCGAGATCTTGATTTCAGATGTTGAAATCATCTGAATGTTGATGCCGTTCTGGGAGAGAGCACTGAACATCTGCGTTGCAACACCGGCATGACTACGCATCCCGAGGCCTACGATTGATATCTTGCTGATATTTTCGTCGGAAAGCACCTCTTTAGCCTGAACTTCCTTGGCTACTTCGTTCGTGATCATCAGGGCCTGTTTCAGGTCAGCTTTCGTAACGGTGAAGGTAAAGTCTGTCATGCCGTTGTCACTGACGTTTTGCACGATCATGTCTACCGATATGGCAGCATCTGACAGTGGTGTGAGAATTTTTGCGGCAATACCAGGTCGGTCCGGTACGCCCTTAACAGCAATCTTGGCCTCGTTTTTATCGTACGCAACACCTGAAACAAGAATCCCTTCCATATCTTTATCCTCCCTGGTAACCATTGTACCGGTATTTTCATTAAGACTTGAGCGGACATGTACGTCCACGTTGTATTTTTTAGCAAACTCGACTGAACGAATCTGGAGCACCTTGGCTCCCAGACTGGCCAGTTCCAGCATCTCGTCATACGATATTTTTTCAATCTTGCGGGCTTCTTTACAGACGTTGGGATCGGTCGTGTACACACCGTCAACATCAGTATAAATCTCGCAGACATCTGCTTTAAGAGCTGCGGCTATAGCAACGGCAGAAGTATCGGAGCCACCCCGTCCCAGCGTAGTTACATTGCCATCAGCATCAATACCCTGAAAACCGGCCAACACAATAATGGTACCCTCTTTGAGGTCAGCACGAATATTTTTATCGCCAATACTTTCAATACGAGCCTTTGTAGCAGTGGCATCAGTAATAATCGGGACCTGCCACCCTTGATAGGATTTCGCTTTGTACCCCTGCGACTTGAGATACATGGACAAAAGCCCGATTGTGACCTGCTCACCGGTTGCTACCAGTACATCATATTCACGACCGTCCGGTATTTCGCACATTTCATTTGCCAGAGCCACCAGCTTATTAGTTTCGCCCGACATGGCAGAGACGACTACAATCACGTCATTACCAGCGTCATATGTCTTGATGATACGTTTGGCAACATTTTTGATACGATCAGGAGTGCCGACCGAGGTGCCACCATATTTCTGTACTACAAGTGCCATACTGCTCTCCTTGTTGGAAAATGGTTAAAATATTAACCGGTATATTTTTCTCTATAGCAGACAACCTGCTGTCGGGTCAAAGTTTTTTTGTTGCTGAAGCCTCATCGCCACCTGTTTCAGAACCGTGTCTGACTTTGGGCCGGTGCCGGTTATGGAAATAGTACGCTGATTATCTTCCGCGGCATATTCAAACAGCAGTATCAGGACATCTGCCGGCAACAGCTCGTCAAGTCGCTCTGACCACTCAACCACACACACACCATCACCATAAAAATACTCTTCAAAACCAAGTTCAGCGATGTCGTCATCACCGGTCAGACGGTAGAAATCAAAGTGGTAGACCGGAGTGCTGCCGGGATAGCAATTCATGATTGCATAGGTCGGGCTTGCTACCAGATGGGCACTGTGGGGAGCCAGCGAAGCTACGACACCCCGGGTCAGACAGGTTTTTCCACCACCAAGATCACCTTTCAACGCCAATAACGAACCAGGCTGAAGCAGCGAACCGATAATACAGCCCAGTTCTTCCGTTGCCTCCGGGGATCCGGTTGTAATCTGCAGCCCGGGCACTATTTGTTCATCGAACGGATGATATCGATTCGTGACACCATGCCGACCAGCTTTTTCCCGTCAACAACGGGGAGTGCGTGTATTTTTTTACTGCTCATTATTTCTGCGGCGCTGCTGATGGTGTCGGCTGGCGTTACGGTGACAACATCCGTTGATGCCAGCTCTGAAGCGGTTTGAGCGGTTATTTTATTCAACTCCCGCTGCAGGGAACCTTCGCCTTCAAGCGGAATAACCCAGTCGAACAGAGAGATCACCGTCGGAATATGCAACGGGCGATCCTGCTCAATCAGATCTGAAGCAGTGACGATTCCGGTCAAATTACCTGCATCATCAACGATCGGGAGTGTTCCAAAACGCATGGAGTCAAAAATACCGGCCATCTCGCGTACGGTAGTGCTACCCTTTATAGAAACTACATTACTGGTCATAATATCGGCCACGGTCAGCATGGGAATTCTCCTTTTGTTAGAGCTCAGCGAACATTTTCAGGTTCGACAGCAGCGTGTTTTTTAATAGTCTGTTATAGGCGTAGGGCAGTTTTTCAAGGACATCAGTGGCGTTTATGCCGATTTCGCCCTTCTCCTCAGCAACCATATCGGCAGAAAAGCCGTGAATAAACACTCCCAGACGGCAGGCATCCCACGCGGCATATCCTTGACCCAGCAGGGAGACAATAATGCCGGTCAACACATCCCCCATGCCGCCGGTAGCCATACCTGGATTACCGCTGCCGTTGATGGCTGCAGTTCCGGATGGCGAAGCAATAATGGTACGGGCCCCTTTGAGGACCAGAAAGACACCGTAGTTGCGGGCAAATTCCTGAGCAACAGAAATGCGAATAGCCTCTACATCCGGAATGGACGTACCCAGCATGCGTGACATTTCGCCCGGATGCGGCGTGAGGATAATCTGCTTCGATTTTTTCCGTTTTAAAACGGTAATGTCTTCTGCAAGGGCATTCAGGCCATCGGCATCAATCACCAGCGGCAATGCCACCGTCTCCACCAAAGTATGAACCAGAGAATATGTTCCCGGACGACGGTCAAGACCGGGGCCGATTGCCACGGCATCTTTGCCGGCCAGCAGCTTTTCGATTGCCGGGAACGCGCTGCTCGTCAAATGGCCACTACCGGAATCCGGCAGCGGGACAGTCATAACTTCCGTTGTTTTTATCTCGAGGATGCCATGGATATTTTCCGCTGCCGCCAGGGTCACCAACCCGGAACCGGCTCTCACAGCACCATTCGCAGTCAGTGCTGCCGCTCCGGTTTTTCCGGTCGATCCGGCAACAATCAGACAATGGCCAAAGTGCCCCTTGTGAGCTTGACGATCACGCCGGTGCAGCATAGGTCGCATCGTATCTTCGTTCAAAAAATCATAGCCGGAAACGGTTTCCATGAGCTTAGGCGGAATCCCCACATCTGACACCACCAGTCGCCCCGTATGCTCGGCTCCCGGGTACAGAACATGCCCAAGCTTGGCAAAAGCAAACGTAACGGTTATATATGCCCTGACGGCTTCTCCCAGCACACGACCGGTAGTACCGTGTATACCGGACGGAATATCAACGGAAACGACAGGCCGACCGGATGCATTCATCAGATCAATTGCTTCAAGGTAAATGCCGCTGACATTGCTGCGCAGCCCGGTCCCCAGCAAAGCGTCCACGATCACATCCGCCTGAAATATTTCATCCATGTGGATGGCTGGCAACTGACCTTCGTGAGTGCAATAGTTGATAATTGAGCCGGGGAGTTTTTCCAGATTTATTGCTGCATCACCGACGACCTGTTCACGGTCGGCCAGGATTATGACTTTGACATTCCACCCTTTCTGACTGAGCAGACGGGCAATGACATGACCATCTCCGCCGTTGTTGCCTTTCCCGGCCATGACAACGCAACGACCGTTTAATCCGAACTCGGCAATAATCTCTTCAACGCAGCTCCGCCCTGCCCTTTCCATCAGCTGCAGACCGGGGATGCCATAATCCTTAATGGCCTGTTTGTCGATTTCCTGCATGGTATGCGCAGTAACTACTCTCATATTGACTCCAAAACCACCATTGCAACAGCACTGCCACCATCATGAGACACTGACAACTGTATGCTGACCAGCCTGTTAATGTGAAACTGCTCTGCTGCTTTTCCGGACAGGACCATCTCCGGCTTTCCCAGAGCATTATTCGACACTTCCATATCCAGCCAGGAAAGTCCATACCGAAGTCCGGTGCCAAGCGCCTTCAAGAAGGCTTCTTTTGCGGCAAACCGCCCTGCAAGACAGGATGCAGCGTCTTTTCTACTCGCACAGCGGGAACGTTCTGCCGGAGTAAAAAGTCGATCAAGCACGCCGGTATTGCCTGTTTCAATAAAACGCTGAAACCGTTCTATCGCCACAATATCAGTGCCGATTCCAAAAATCATGCGTACTTCAGCAGTTCAACCATGTCGCGCACAGCCCGGTCCAACCCGACCAGCATGGCACGGGCAATGATCGAATGACCGATATTATATTCCTCAATGCCGCCCAAAGCGGCAATCGCCTTAATATTGAAATAATTGAGCCCATGACCGGCATTTACCCCCAACCCTACCTTGCGGGCCAGCTTGATAGCCGTATCGATATTCTCAAGTTCATGCTGCTGTTCGTCCCATCTGATCGCTTCAGCGTAGGCACCGGTATGAATTTCAATGTAATCGGTATCGGTTTTTTTTGCCGCCTTGATCTGCTCCTGGTGAGGGTCCACAAACAGACTGACGATTATGCCGCCATCCTTCAAGCGTTTCACCGTATCGGTAATCTGCTTCATATTAACGATAACGTCCAAACCACCTTCCGTGGTTAATTCCTGACGTTTCTCCGGCACCAGGGTTACCTGCTCAGGCTTGACGGTGAGCGCAATCCGGACCATCTCCTGAGTTGCCGCCATTTCAAGATTAAGCTTGGTCTTGACGGTGCCACGCAGTGTTTCCAGATCGCGATCCTGAATATGACGACGATCTTCACGCAGATGAATGGTTATCCCCTCAGCCCCGGCCATTTCACCAATTGCGGCAGCCGTGACCGGATCCGGTTCAATTCCGCCACGCGCCTGACGGACAGTGGCTATATGATCAACATTAAGTCCCAGTTTTGCCATGTTACTTTTCTCCGATATGTTTTTTCACCAGGTCACAAATCTCATTAGCCCACGTCGTGATCTCGTATTTGTCCTGTCCCTCGATCATAACCCGCAACAGCGGTTCGGTGCCGGAGTAGCGTATCAGCACGCGCCCTACATTACCAAGTTTCCCCTCGACATCTTTGATCCTGGCCGCCACATCACCGATGGAGTAAATGTCTACTTTTTCCTGGACACGTGTATTGACAAGCACTTGCGGCAGCGGAATCATTATTTCAGCCAACTCGGAGAGCGTTTTGTTTTCACGACGCATAACCGCCAGAAGTTGCAAGGCAGAAAGTATCCCGTCACCGGTTGTATTGTGATCCAGAAAAATCATATGACCAGACTGTTCACCACCCAGATTGTAACCACCCTTGCGCATCGCCTCAACGACATAACGGTCACCGACATCTGTCTTGATAATTTTTCCACCGCATTTACGCAGGGCGATATCAAGTCCCATATTGCTCATGACTGTCGCCACAAGCGTCTTCTTCTTAAGCAGTTTTCTCTTCAGCATATCACTGGCGCAAATGGCCATGATGTGATCGCCATCGACCTCATTGCCGAATTCGTCGCACACGATCACGCGATCGGCATCGCCGTCAAGAGCTATACCGATATCAGCCCGATGCAGCTTAACCGCTTCACTGATGACAGACGGACAGGTTGAACCGCACCCCGCATTGATATTTGTTCCGTTCGGGTTAACCCCGTACGGAATCACCTCGGCACCCAGCTCTTCAAACACAGCCGGAGCAACCTTGTAGGCAGCACCGTTTGCGCAATCCAGAACGATTTTCAGGCCGGATAGATCCATCTCCTGAGGGAAGGTATTCTTGAGATAAACAATATAACGGCCAGCGGCATCTTCGATACGATAGGCCTTGCCAACTTCGGTGGCGGTCGGCCGGAGAGCGTCGATTTTTTTTGATTCAATCAGTTTTTCAATCTTCATCTCCAACTCATCCGGAAGCTTGAAACCATCCGCGGAGAAAAACTTTATGCCGTTATCCTGAAAAGCGTTGTGTGAAGCAGAGATAACCACGCCGGCATCTGCACGCATAGAGGTTGTAATGTTGGCGATACCGGGAGTCGGCAGCGGTCCGACCTGCAGAACATCGACCCCCATCGAACAGATACCTGCGACCAGAGCGTTTTCCAGCATATACCCGGAGAGACGGGTGTCTTTTCCGATCACAATACGATGACGACGTTTACGGGCTCCTTTGAAAATATAGGCTGCAGCCCGGCCCAACTGCATCGCCATCTCGGTAGTCATGGGATAAACATTGGCAACGCCACGGACACCATCCGTTCCGAATAATTTTTTCATAGTGCATGCCTTTCTGATTAAATTAGTGTTCCAGCGGAACCGTCACCCGCGGTGCGCGCCGCCCTTCAATCGCCTTGCGGGAAAGACGGCGAATCTCTGCAGGATCGGCGTCATAGGTAATCTTCCCTTCATGAACGATTGAAATTTTACCTGTTTCTTCGGAGACAACGAGAACCAGAACGTCCGTCTGTTCAGATATTCCGAGTGCTGCCCGATGCCGGGTTCCAAAACTTTTTGCAATGTCCGGATTCTGGGAGAGTGGAAGAATACAGCCGGCGGAGGTAATTTTATCCCGTTGAATAATAACCGCACCGTCATGGATCGGCGAATACGGGAGAAAAATCGAGTTGAGAAGTTCACTTGTCACTTTGGCGTCAATCTCGGTGCCGACCTGGACCAGATGATCAATCGACATCTGGCGAATAATAACAATCAAAGCCCCGATCCTTCGCTCTGCCAGTTCGTGAAGCCCTTTCGACAGTTCATCAACCGTCGTTGTCATGTCAAGGTTATCACCGGCGCCGGATGTATGTCGTTTCCAGAATGAAAAAAGAGCCCGTTTTATGTCACTCTGAAAGATAATTGCCAGAATAACCGGCGCCGAAGAAAGAAGCAGGTGTAAAAAAGAAGCGGTAGACGTAAGACCAACGGAATTTGAGCCTGCCTCTGCGAGAAAAAGAGCGGTCAGAATGGCAAGAAGTCGAAGGGCTGCCTCTTTCTTAAGAATCAGCGTGCAGCCATAAACCAGGCCGACAACAAGGAGCTTGTCGAAAATGCCAAGCAGGGTAATGCTGTCGAAAAGTTGAGCCATATTTCCTCTTTGAAACGGGCGTTCACTACTGTTCAGGAGTGCAGTACGGCATACGCCATGTCAGCAACATCACGCATTGCCCGGACATCGTGTACACGCAGTATGGCTGCACCATGCGATACTGAAAGAGCGACTGTGGCGGCAGTGCCAAAGAGACGGTCGTCGGTCTGTTCACGGCCAAGAACTCTGCCAATAAATGATTTACGCGATGGCCCCGTCAGGATAGGCAGACCGAAACCCGATAATTCAGCAAGTCGTCGTATAAGTTCCAGATTACCCGCGGCGTTCTTGCCAAAACCGATACCGGGATCAATCGCGATACAATCATCGGACACGCCGGCTTCCCGGGCACCGGCAACGGATGCACGAAGACCGGCAGATATTTCCGCCATGAGATCAGTATACGTTGTATCCCGCTGCATTTTATCCGGTGTGCCTCTGGTATGCATCAACACAACGCCGGCTCCGCTCAATGCGGCAATTCCGGCCATCTGCGGATCAAAATTGAAGCCACTGATGTCGTTGATAATTTCCGCGCCTGCTGAAAGCGCCTTACCGGCTACTGCACTTTTCCAGGTATCGACGGAGATGGCACATTTCAGGGTACCTGCAAGCCGTTCGATAATAGGGATAATGCGGTCAATCTCTTCGTCAGACGACACCGGTGCAGCTCCGGGACGGGTGCTTTCACCACCGATGTCGATAATATCGGCACCTTCTGCCTCCATTGCCAGAGCCTTTTCAAATGCACACTGAGGATCACTGCAGCGACCGCCGTCAGAAAAAGAGTCCGGGGTAAGATTGAGAATACCCATAATCAAAGGGCGCTGGAGCGATAACGAACGACGCGACGTTTTCCACGCTGTTGGTGCGGAGACAACCTGTGCCAGCAATGTTTCCAGTTCCCCTGCTAATTCCGGCAGACCAAACGGTTGCACTTTGAGCTTACGGCAAAGTCTGCTGAGCTGTTTGGCCGTTCCGATCAGAACACAATCCGTTTTGTCGATACTGCAGGCAACTGTACCCCGCGCAACTGCGGCGTCCCCACCAAGAGAAAGCATCTCCTGTTTAAGAATATTTGCCTGTCGGCACGCAAGTTGAGAAAGCTGAATACAGAGCGTTCGCATCTTGGGGACCATCTCAATAATGCCGTAGCTGTCGACGCCGATACGCTGCAATTCACGGGCAGCACACTCTGGTGTCGGCAGTACGAGTACCCGAGGAGTAAATTGACCCACGGCTATGCGGTTATATCGGTGTGCGCTGCTGCGGGTGTAATCGGTTGCACTGGTAACGGTTCCGAGCAGACCAAGGTACCGGTGGCTATAATTTCATCTACCTGATCACCGGTCAGATTTTCCTTCTCAATGAGGCAAACGGAAAGGTCATGCAGCCTCTGGAGACTACCGCGCAATAATCCAAGTGCGCGTTCGTATGATTCATCGACGATACGCTTGATCTCGTCGTCAATATGTTCAGCAGTCTTTTCGCTGAAATTCTTGTGCATAGCCATTTCGCGACCGAGAAAGATTGACTCATCCTTCTTACCGAAAGATAATGGTCCCATTTTGTCGCTCATGCCCCATTCGCAGACCATCTTGCGGGCCATATCGGTGGCACGCTCAATGTCGTTGCCTGCACCGGTCGTAAATGTATTGAAAATAATATCTTCAGCAGCTCGTCCCCCCATAAGAACAGCAATACGAGCCAGCAGGGATTCCCGGGAATAACTGTGTTTATCTTCGATAGGAAGCTGCATAGTGACACCAAGTGCCCGGCCCCGGGGAATAATGGAGACCTTGTGAATCGGATCAGTACCCGGAATAAGCTTTGCCACCAACGTATGGCCGGCTTCATGATAGGCGGTACTCTTTTTCTCTTCATCAGAGATAACCATGCTGCGGCGTTCAACACCCATCAAAACCTTATCCTTGGCACTGTCGAAATCACTCGGCTCGGCAACTGTTTTATTCAATCGGGCGGCAAGCAGAGCCGCCTCATTAACCAGGTTAGCCAGATCAGCACCGGAAAATCCTGGAGTACCGCGGGCAATGAGTGCCAAATCAACATCAGGAGAGAGCGGTACCTTTTTGGAGTGAACTTTAAGTATCATCTCGCGACCCTTGACATCAGGGCGCGGCACAACAACCTGCCGGTCAAAGCGGCCGGGGCGGAGCAACGCCGGGTCAAGGACGTCGGGGCGGTTGGTAGCGGCAATCAGGATAACCCCTTCATTTGATTCAAAACCATCCATCTCGACCAGCAGCTGGTTAAGGGTCTGTTCCCGTTCATCATGGCCTCCCCCCATGCCGGCACCACGGTGACGACCGACGGCATCGATTTCATCAATGAAAATAATACACGGGGCACTCTTTTTTCCCTGCAAAAAAAGGTCACGTACGCGACTGGCACCAACACCGACAAACATTTCAACAAAGTCCGATCCGGATATTGAAAAGAACGGCACACCCGCTTCACCGGCAACAGCACGCGCAAGCAGTGTTTTTCCCGTTCCCGGAGGGCCAACCAGCAATACTCCTTTGGGGATTTTTCCGCCTAAAGCTGTAAACTTTTTTGGTTCTTTCAAAAAAGCGATGATTTCTTCAAGCTCTTCCTTGGCTTCCTCTATTCCGGCTACATCTTCAAAGGTAATTTTCCCCTGTGCCTCGGTCAGCAGTTTGGCACGACTCTTTCCAAATGACATGGCCTTGCCGCCGCCAACCTGCATCTGACGCATGAAAAATATCCACACACCAACAAGCAGAATCAGCGGAAACCAGGAAATAAATATGGAGAACCAGGAGAACTTTTCCTCTTCCGGCTTGGCATTAATAGTAACCTTTTTCTCCAGAAGCTTCTTGGTCAGGTCTGCGTCAGAATACGGTTTATAGGTGTGAAATTCTTTGCCGTCTTTCCCTTCAAACTTACCGGAAATATCGTTACCCTGAATAACAACAGCGGTGATTTTACCGGTTTCAACCTGTGTCATAAAGTCGCTGAAATTCAGTTTTTCAGCGGTCGGCTTCGGCCTGTTAAACATGTTGAAAAGCAGGATCATCATGAGGCTGATGACCAGCCAGAGTGAGAGATTTTTGTAAAACTGGTTCAAAGTAAACCCCCGAATAAATGTGTGTGTCTGTGGCGTTGAAAATTTTGTAAAGCTAGCATACCAGGGTGTAGTTGACAAGCTGAATTGCGGACTTGCTCCATACAGAGAATGAGATTACCGCGGCCTGGCCTGCTGTAATCTCACATAATTACAGGTTCACATACACCGTAATATACACCTGACCTGTCCCTCCCGGACTGAAGCCACGAGCAAGACCGATCGCGGGAGTTACTTTCAGCCAGTAGCCCAGCGTCACGTCCATGCGCGCTTCTATCCCTGCACCTACCTTCACATTGCTGCCACGAAAAGGTGTGCGGTCATCCCATACTTCTCCGGCATCGACAAAGAGCGCACCATGAACTTTTTCTGTAAATACCGGGAACGTGCCGGGACCGGACATCGGATAAAAAATCGGCATCCGGTATTCCAGAGTTCCTGTTGCAACATATTTACCGGTCACCAAACGTTCCGGATAGCCGCGCAGCGGGTACGGGTTCAACTCTGAAGGCACTCCACCAATCTGAAAAGACTGTTGAGCAAACTTCCGACTACTGTCGGACAGAGCACCGGCAAGCCGGACATACAGAATCCGGTGCTTTTGTGCAGCCCCCGGTAACGGGAGGAATTCGTGATACTCCGCGCTATATTCAGAGAGATCCTGTTCGTTACCAAGTTCCTGGCCAAAGCGCCGGTATTGAAGGAAGATCCGGCGCCCCTCCTCAGAACTGATGGAGTACGGATACTTGAGGACGTTGTCAAAGCCAATACCGGCAAACAGGCTGTCCCGTCTCCCCTGAAAGATTAAAACTCCGTTGAATTTACCGGTGCTGTCAAGAGTGCTGAGTGCCTGCTGATCCTGCAGCTGGCAGCCCGCCGTGACACGGTACTGTGATTCCAGGTAATTGATCGGGATGGACGCCCCGAGTGTCGCTCCCTGATTTAACTCATAGTAATCGCCACGCTGCAGCAGATTCGCGTACAACACCGGTTTTGCATGTGCCCTCAGAAAAATGGATGGGTACAGGTAATCATTCTGGTACGCGAAATCAAAATACCCCCGGTTCCTTCCGGGGCCATAATCCCCGGTGAGCGAGTAACTGTTATAGCCGAGGACATCCTGGCCTGCCGTAAACAGTCCTAAAACGGGTTTATCCGAGCCGTCACCTGATATTCGCGGGAGCCAGAAATGAGGGAGAAGTGTGCGTAACGGGCTGTAGGGGACCACGACCGGCTCTACAGGACGTTCAACTGTCATTTTCCCGTTGACGTTGTTTCCGGCAGGCTCCGCCGTCGTCAGCATCTTGTCGCCAACAGACCGTAGTCTCGGCCCCTGCTCTGCCGACCACTTTGCCCGATCGAGCGTCATCTGTTCAATCGTAAGACCATGCGAGTTATAACTTGAAAAAACAATTGCTGTACCATCTGGCGACAGGTCAGGCTGCAGGGCGCCGCCGAGCATGTGACTTACCTGATACCTTTTCCTCTCTTTCAGATCATAAGCAAATAGATTGAAGACCCCGGTTTCGTCGGAGACATAGAGGAGAAAGGAGCCATCCCGGGACCAGACCGGATAGGCAGCCGTATGGTTCACGGTGAAAAGCGAATAATCTGTGCCGGAAGCAACATCATACAGGTGGATCCCGGTTTGGCCGGAATTATCCGTGACGGTATAGGAAACTGTCGAAGCATCCGGTGACCAGCGCGGCGAAGAGACACGCTGCAGAGCATAGTCGGTGATAAGCCGGGGGGGCGCCACATCCAGAGGACCTTTCGTGTCAAACAGTGCCAGGTTCTGACTGCCGCGGGCACTGACGACTGCGACGAACGTTTTCCCATCGGGGGAGAGGTCCGCGTCACTCAAGCGCTGTCCTTTGGTTATTCGGGAAATGGAGTCGCGGGTAAGGTCATAGGCGTACAGGTCCTGATACACATTGAAACCGTCGTTAATCTCCGCCTGGCTGAAATACAGAATATGCCCATCAGGAGACCAGCAGAGACTGCTGTCCGAGTAGGTACGCGGAAATTCGGCCAGGGAGCTTTTCCCGCTCCGGCCTGTAATGACAATAGAAGAGTGATCATGGGGATCACGTTTGGTAAAAGCGATACGACTGCCATCAGGCGAATACCTCGGATTCATAAGCAATTCCCCCACATCTGACACCGTGTGCGTCGAAGTAAAGGGAGTGGTGGAAAGGGTGGCGATACGCCGCGATTGCTCTTGTTTGAGCGCAACTATCATGTCGTCATAGAGGTCTCGATAGCTTTTCCCGCCAAACAAATCCTGCGGCGGAGCATTGATGAAATAGGGAAAACGCCCCGCATGGGCACTGCTCAGCTGACCAAGAGCGTCTTTTCCATAGGTATCCGCAATGTACCGCTGCAGCCGGTAACCGTACAGGTACGGCAGATTGCCGGTGGGCCATTCCGGGACATCGCCGTTAATCCGGGCGATGGTCGGAAGGTTGTCCCCGGCAACCGCCATGCGAAAGACCATGTCGTAGTAACTGCTTCTGCCGCGTCCCGTGCCGGTATATTCGGTCTCCGCCCAGGTAGCCATCCCCTCGTGCCACCACCGCGGCATAAAGGAATTCGGCGGAGCTGTTACCAGAAAAAGCAGCTCGGAGAGCGGATCAATGCCGGGAACCGGTTTGCCGAATATCGTTCGCATCACCTTCCAATAGCCCCGTGACGGGTCTGACGTGACTATGTGGGTATATTCATGGGTGATCACAATCTTCAGCCAGTCGTCATACTCACCAAGAGTTGACGCAAGGCTCGGGGGGACAACCTGAATGTAGATTGTGTTGTATGGAAGTGCCGTGGCAAAACCGTTACTGAAGTCGCTGTTGTCGATCAACACCAATTCAGTTTTTTCACTCGGCTGCCAGATAAATTCTTTACTCAGTTTACCGTGAGCTTCCTCGGCAAAGACTGCGGCCTTCCGGGCAACCCCTTCAAGTCCCTGGTGAAAATGTATGGAAAAATGGGGGGTCTCAATGGTTGAAAAGGTAAAGGAGGTGTCTTGTCGCGCCGCAGAACAAACGGATGACAGACACAGGAGCAGGAGAATGAAAAAAATCGCCGTTTTCATTATATATCCCTTTACACGTTGCAGGTAACGCTGAGTATATTACTAATAAATTATTTTACAATACAGGTACTTATTACATCATACTTGCAATATAACTTTAACTAAATTGCCCTGTAAACTTTCGATTCGACAGCGTTCAGACGCACAGACACCGACGACCCAGATCAACTCATCGCCACAAAACAGGAGTGGAATACGCGGGCGTTCCGACGTCGGGATTTTCCGATCGATAAAGATATCCTTAACTTTTTTTCTACCGGACATACCAAATGGCGTAATCCGGTCACCGGGATTAAAGGTGCGGACACGCAAAGGGAACGGAATTTTCTCGAAGTCAAAACAGATCGTATCTGAATCTGTCGGGAAGTCTGAAGCGCTGACCACTTCAACATTAAGGGTACCGCCTGTTGGGAGCTGATACCTGCCCGGTTCCTTTATCAGCAGTTCAAAGTCGAGATCGAGAGCCGGCTCAATTCTTTTCATAACGATCAGGCGATCATACTCCCTGACTGCCGTTATGGAGTGCGGAAGGGACAGTCGTGAATTTGGCCGGCCAGAATCGACCATGGCGCAAATCGCGTCAATATGACGTACACATACCCCCTCCAGAGTGTCGGCTAATTGTTCAAACAGATGACGCAGGACTCTTCGCTGCAGGGGTGGCTTGAGGGTGCGGAACGATGTGATGCTGCATGAGGCGCTTCCCTCCCCCATCAGGATTAACCCGGCACAGGCGTGTTCCGTCAATTCCTCCACCAGAGTTTCATCACCACTGATGACTGACGCCGTTGCTGCAAGACACGAACGAATAGCCGGGTTGTATTCTTCCAGAAGCGGCAGCAGCTCATGACGAATGCGGTTGCGAAGATAGGTAGTATCGCTGTTGCTGGCATCTTCACGCCAATTCAACCCCTGCGACCGGAGGTACTGTTCTATTTCAGAGCGGGATATATCCAGAAGCGGACGAATATAGCCGCGGGCATTGCGGTACGCCATCCCTGACAAGCCGGTCATGCCCGAACCGCGCAGGAGGCGCATCAGCACGGTTTCAGCCTGGTCGTCCGCATGATGAGCCAGCACGACAGCTGTAGCACCATACTGACCGCAGATCTCATCAAAAAAGTGTATCCGGGCCCGCCGTCCGGCATCCTCCAGGTTCAAGCGATTCTCTTCCGCCATTTTTTTGATGTCGATGCGCCGCACTTCGAACGGAACAGCATAACGGGATGCCAGTTCGCGACAAAAATCTTCGTCGGTGTCAGATTCGACACCACGCAGACAATGGTTCAGATGGGCAACGATCAGGTGGAGTGTATAGCCGGGAAGTCGGGAAAGCAGATCAAGCAGGGCGGCGGAGTCGGCTCCACCGGAAAGTGCAACGATCAGAGTATCACCCGACTGGAAGAGGTGCTGCGCGCGGATAGTTCGTTCTATTCGAGGTACAAGTGCAGCATTACCGATCACTTTTTTGTTCCAAACAACATATTCAGTACAAAGCTGAACATACTAAAGAGTAATGCAGCAAAAAAGGCAGAACTAAAACCGGTGACATGGAATCCCGGCACCAGATATGCCGCCAGAGAAAACATCAGCGCGTTTATCACAAGAGTGAACAAACCAAGTGTCAACAGGGTAACCGGCAGAGTCAGCAGAATGATGACCGGACGCAGAAATGCATTGAGAAGACCGAGTACCAGCGTTGCCAGGAGCAGATCCTGAAAGCGGCTGATTTGAATACCGGGAATCAGCTTCATCACAAAAAAGAGGGCACAGGAGTTGAGTGCCCAGGTAAGTACAAGTCGTGTCATGGTATTGTCACCTATAACCAGCGTTTTTTTCTGAAATATGCCACCATCAGCAGTGCCATGGC
Source organism: Geobacteraceae bacterium (assembly GCA_043743795.1). Taxonomy (GTDB): domain Bacteria; phylum Desulfobacterota; class Desulfuromonadia; order Geobacterales; family Pseudopelobacteraceae; genus JACRCG01. The sequence goes on along the minus strand of JAYTVV010000178.1, from coordinate 12,575 downwards.
AATCATAACACCCCAGAGCACGAAGTAACCGTTCTTCCATTCCAGCTCCGGAAAGTGCTTGAAGTTCATGCCGTATACCCCGACCAGAAACGTAAGCGGCATAAAAATAGTACCGATCACGGTCAGAAACTTCATCACCTCATTGGTGCGATTGCTGATACTGGAGAGGTAGAGGTCAAGCATGCCGGAGAGCAGGTCGCGGTACGTTTCCACCGTATCGATGACCTGAACGGTATGATCGTAGACATCACGGAAGTAAATTCGCGTGGCATCGTGGAGCAGATCACTGTCTCCCCTCTCCAGGAACGAGATCGCTTCGCGCAGCGGCCAGACAGTTTTGCGCAGGTAGATAATCTCTTTTTTCATGGCGTTAATCTTATGAAGGGCCTTCTGATCCGGCGTCAGAGTCAACTCTTCTTCAATATCGACAATACGCTCGCCAAATCCTTCAAGGACACTAAAGTAGCCGTCAACAATGGCATCAATCAGAGCGTAGGCCAGATAATCAGCCCCCATGGTACGGATTTTCCCCTTACCGCTGCGAATACGGTCGCGAACCGAATCGAACGCGTCACCCTTGATGCCTTCCTGAAAGGTAAACAAATAGTCCGGCCCAAGGATAATACTGAGCTGTTCCGAATTGAAATCCCCTTCTTCTGTCGAGTGCAGCATTTTTAAAACGATAAAAAGATAATCGCCATAATCCTCAATTTTGGGGCGCTGCACCGTGTTAACAATATCTTCCAGTACCAGTGGGTGAAATGAGTGCTTTTCGCCCAACGTTCTGATCAATTCAACGTCATGAACTCCTTCTACGTTTACCCATACAACCGCTCGATCACATGGACTCTGCAGATACTGTTCAATTTGCTCGAATTGACGTTCATCCACGCCCTCCGGCGCAAAGCCGATGACCGCTATCTGCACCGACTTGTCTGATGCATCACCGATATGCACCAGCGAACCGGGAGGAAGTCCCGCCTTAACAGAGCGTTTCTTAGCGAATGAGTGATTGGTTGGTAATATGACGTTTTTCTGTTTCATTTGTTGGCTTTCTGTGCCGATTGTTTATTCGCTCAATCCTCGAAAAATCAACATCAAGGAGCTATAGTATACACCAAAGTTGTTTCGCCCCAATCGGCTGGATCAAGCTGGTTCAGACGTCGTAGCAGGTCGCTAACCAATCCGGTTGATTTTGCATCGTACACAGCAAAACCTTCCTGGAAACCCTTCTCCAGCAGTTGCTCCGGCTTACTTGTAGCGATGATCTTCATTTTTTCTGTAGCGCCGGTTGTAATGAATTGTGGCAATAACGAAGTTTTAAGTCGTATTGAACTTTCTGATGGGGGAAAAAGATATAGCTGGCCAGCTTTAGTAATATTGGTAGTAATTTCGCTGTTTGGCAGTAGTTGAGTTACAGAATTGTCAGCACTGATAACGAAAATGTACAAATAACTATCACGATTGACCTGCATTGTGACACTGATTTCATCACCATCTTTGACACTTGAACGGGAGAGAGCGGCCTTAATCGAGACAGCATCCTGCGCAGTCGGATAAACCGGTCTGATTGACGCCCTGATCCGCACCCGGCAACTATGGTCAACACTACCCCGCTCCTGTTTAAGAATTTCCAACTGCTCAATAGCCCCACGTACCCTGGCAAAAATCAGATCATCAGCCAGTTGTCCGTTGGATATCAGTGTGTGGGAACTTATAAATGTCCCCACCGCTTGCTCAATAGCAGCACGTTGGGCATCAGCCTTGGCCCGCTCGCAAAGCTCACGAGGTGATTCCAGGTCACTGCCGACGGCCTCGCCCGCTGCCTCGACCGTAACCGGTTGGTTGGCAGCAAAAACGCACATACCGTTCGTAAGGGCAAGCATCAACGCGACTACCATAGCGCGAATCATAGGGATAGCCTCACCATGATAAATTTGCGCACCTCGGATGCTGCTGCCAGCGCCTCAACCGCCTCCTCAAGTTCCGGCATGTAGAAGTCGTCAGGATAGCGAAGTGAAACCGCGTATGACGTTAGAAAGTCAAAGCGCTGCAACTGGTCAAATTTTGAGTCATAGTCCGTGCATCTGGCCACCAGTATTGAAATGTTGTGTGTTATGACAGGATCATTGTTTCTACTGACAAGGAACATCTTCAAATATTTTTCAACCGCCTGCTGGCAATGGAAGCAAATAGTGTCGGTTATTGGTTCTTCAGCTTTCAGACCATGCTCGGCCGTCTTCAGATCATTGTCAGCTTTTGTCAGCCATTGAGCGACAATCTGTTTCAATTGTTGGTCCATAATAGTTTCCCTTCGCGCCGGATAACCCGTGAAAGGGTTGGCAGCTCGCTTTCGTTAAAGAACGAATCAGACCGCTTCAGCACAAAATCGACATTGTACCCCTTCTGCGCCATATCACGGTACAGGCGGTTCAATGTTTCGTTGCGCGTGCGCCAGTGAAGGTCAGTATCAAGCAGGATGGCAATATCCACGTCGCTCTGCTCACGGGCGGTTCCCTTGGCATAACTTCCGAACAGGTAAATGCGTTCAGCCGATGGTACAGCAGCTATAACTAGATCCCTGATTGAATCAATATCGGCCGATGAATACATGGATGTTCTCCTTACTCTGCTATTTCGCAAACACAAACCGACCCTTCAGTTTATCGGCTGACGGATAAATAACCGGATTCTGCTCCACATTACGCCGCTTTGCCTCATCAGCGACTCTTGTTTGCAAATAGGCAAATACTTCACCCAAATCATGCTTTCCTTCCTGCAATGCCCGCAGAAAGAAATAGGTAAACGCACCATGCCCGACTTCCGGCAAGCTCGTGGTAATCTGGTTGCCGCTGGCCGAGGTTAATACAATCATCTTTTTTGATGATGGCGGCAGAGTATCCCTAACCATCACCAATGGACGTGTTCCCTGTGCCAATACACTGCGACCGCCCGCGCCGGAGAAACAGGAATCCAGCACCACCAGCACCTCCTTGGCAGGCAGGCGAGAGAGGCGATCATACAGGCGTGCCAATGGATAGGCGGTGTCAGACAAAAACGAAGGATCACCATCATACGGCACCAGATACGAATCACCTTTGTCAGCTCCAGGAGCACCATGACCGGCATAGAAGACGATTACCCGACTGGTCGGATTGACCATTTTTGGGAGTTTGGTTTCGATCACCTTGCGGATATCCGAAAGAGTGGCGCGGTCGTCGGTCAGGAATTCAATATTTCGCTCATGAATACCAAAGGCTGTGATGAACTCACGTACTTTGGCTGCATCAGCGGCAGCGAATTCTGTGGCTGGCACGGAACGGTATTTTTCGATGCCGATGATGACGGCATAATCGTTGGCGGTGAAGGTGGGGTTGGATTTGTCAGGGACTTTGAGAGGAGTATAATCTGGATTAATTTTGCCAATTAGTGCTAGTGACTTCTTTGCTGCTAATTTGGCTTTGTTTTGCTCAATGTCTATTTGATAGACAGTAGCCAATTGTTGAGCCTGTAAAATTTGGTCTGATTTCATATTTTTTTCTAAAATATCAAGCAGTTTAACAGCGGATTCGTCAGCAGCTGTTGCCGCAAGTGTTACCCATGCAAGAGCCTTAATATCGTCTTTTTGAACACCTTGCCCCATGGAATAAAATGCTCCTAGCTTACCTTGGCCACGCTTATCTCCTTGTAAAGCAGCTGCCGTGAACCACTTTGCGGCTTCAGAGTAATTTTTGGGAATACCTTTACCAGATGAATAAGCTCTTCCAAGCTCAACTTGAGAACCGGCAACATTTTTCTCTGCTGCTTTGCTGTGCCACTTTACGGATTCAGAATAATCCTTAGTTACACCTAAACCTTCTGAATACATATAACCAAGAAGAAATTGAGACGGTAAATTGCCTTTCTCCGCTGCTTTCCGAAACAAACTCGCCGCTTCTGTATAATCCTTTTGAACACCTTCTCCATCATAATACATTGAGCCAAGCTTATACTGTGCGTCTTCTAGCCCGGAATCTGCAGCCTTACGAAACCATTTCGCCGCTTCAACCAAATCCTTTTTGGTTCCTTCTCCATCGTAATATAGATTGCCAAGCTCTAGTGGTGCAAGGTACTCGTCTTTTTCAGCAGCTTTAGATAATAGCTTAAAAGCTTCTTCTTTGTTCTGCTGGAGCACATCGCCAACTAAATATTGCATTGCAAGATTGTATTGTGCTGTTGATGAGCCAAGTTCTGCAGCAATTTTATACCATCTAAATGCCTCAACACGATTTTTTCGAACACCGGTACCAAAGTTGTGCATCTGGGCAAGTTCTAATGAGGCACCAGCGCTCCCAGATGCAGATGCTATTTTAAACCAAATGAGTGCCTTATCTAAATCATGTTTAGAATTATAAATATCTCCTACCAAATACTGAGCACCTGCATCTCCATTTTTAGCCGATTCAAGTGCCCATTTCAAAGATTCATCATAGTTTTGATTTACTCCATTTCCATATAAATATAGCAAAGCGATATTAAATTGAGCTGCAGAATCACCTTGCTCAGCAGATTTCATGTACCATTTAAGTGATTCATTATAGTCTTGAATTACGCCGTTACCTTGACCGTACAACAGTCCGAGTAATAATTGTGCACTTGCGCTACCAAGCTCTGCCTCTATTAGGCAAGACTTATGTGCTTCAGAGTATTTTTTTTCTGTGTACGCTTGTTGACATTGCCCTGCATAAGTTTGAGCAAAGGCATTAGAAATGAGCGGTGATAATGTATAAATGAACATCAAAAAGCAGATGCATTTAGAGACATTATTATTAAATAGTTTCTCTATAATGTTATTTAGATTAATTCCAAGCCCACAAAAATTTGGTTTTAACTCTAAACTTTGGAAGAGATATCTTAATTGAGTGTCTTTTGAAATTGGTGTAACAATTTGCTTGGATCCATTGAGGAGAGTAAAGTCCGCTTGTATATTGGCTGTAACGTCCCGTAAATTATTTTTCACACCGACTATAAATAACGATTCAATAAGATCAGTTCTCCACATCTGCCTGTCAAAAGTTAAACCATAACTGCTATATTTCCTTTCAACTGCACCCAAAAACGTATTCCATCGTTTTGCAAAATTGTCTTCGATAAAATAATCCAGTACAAACAACTGTATGTTGCTCATTGCATTTTGGTCAATATAGCTTCCAGACTCTAAGACTATTTGTTTAATTGTCGCCATCATCGAAGCGGCTTTTACGCGAATAAGACCGACGGTAAGTTCATTAAATTTTTCGAGTGGCAGTCGTATGGTTCTATTGTTATAAGGCTTTATTTCTTCATAAATTTTGTTCCAGTCATTTCTCCACGCGCTTTCAAGTTCTTTATCCAATAGTCTTATTTTGGTAATTACGGCACATTCTATTTCATTCATAACAAACTCCAACTGAATGGGATAAACTTGGACATCCGATTTCATTTATAACCATAGCAAACGAACGACTTGTCGTGCCCTACTCATTCTCCTTCAGCATCCGCCCCACAACTTCCCGTAATGGCGGCAGATCCACTTGCACCGTATCCCACACCCGTTTGAGATTGACGCCAAAACAACCATGAATCAGCTTATCCCGCATTCCGGCAAGATCCCGCCACGGAACTTCCGGATAGCGCCGCCGTAGAGGTGCCGGTATGTTTTTGGCCGCTTCCCCGATCACCTCAAGCGCTCGTATAACCGCATAAACTTTTTCATCATTTTTCAAAAAGTCATCGAATGTCAATCCGGCGACAAATATTCCGGCTTTTTCAGCAGCCTCGTTAATATCATTCAGATAGTCCGTGGATAAGCGCTCTTTTGCCTTCATACTGCAACAACCTCTGACAAAATACGTTGGCCAATGACAGGCTTAAGCGCCGATTTTTCCACCAGATCAACCCGTTGGCCAAGCAGTTTACCAAGTTCGCGCTCTAGTGCCACAAAACGAAGCAATGTAACTGCGGCATGTTCATCAAACTCCACCAAAAGATCTACATCGCTTCGTTTTTTTTGCTCTCCATGTACATAAGAGCCAAAAATGCCAAGTGACTTTATGCCATAACGTACCTGTAAATCCGGCATTTTTTCTTTGAGTGTTTGTTTAAATGCAACCACATCAGCAACAATCTGCTTTTTCATACACAGGCTCCTAAAATCTACTTTGCGTTCTTAAGCGCATTTCCAAAGGGTTCCGGGTCAATTTTACCGGTAATAACATCACAGACCATGTTCCCTTCCTCGCTGTGAGAAACGACTTCCATACCTTTGATAGTTCCATTGGAGAGCATCCTGAGACATCAGATTTCACCGAGTCATCAGCGATACTGGCAATTGAATCAATATACAACCTGCTCGATTCTATGACATCACGTATGGCGTAAACCCTGTTGGTGCGGCGTGCTTCTTGTTTTCACCATAGGTGAAACAGTGTCGACCAACAACATCTTCGGCATGTGCACTTGCAACAAACGCAATCATCAGCAGAAGCTGTGCTTTCATTGATTGTACCTCACGAGCAATTGATACTCAGACAGCACCGCTATCAAATACCCAGAACCTCTGCCATATGCAGCAGATCTTCGTTCAGTTTCTTCTGGCCGCCTTTGACAACCATTTCGAGCAGCGTGGTGGTAAGGGAATTGGCCGACAGGCCGACCATGACACCTTTTGTACCGCCAAGCAGAAGTTCCACTGATTTCATACCGAAACGGCTCCCCAGCAGACGGTCAAACACCGATGGTGCGCCGCCGCGCTGGTAGTGTCCCAGTACGGTTACACGGGTTTCAAAGCCGACCGCATTCTTGATGCCGTCAGCAACTTCCTGAGCCTGTCCGGCCCCCTCTGCCATGATAATCAGAGCGTTCGTCCGCCCTTCATCATACCGTTGGCGCAACTGGCGACACATTTCATTAAGGTCAAGCTCTATTTCCGGCACGATGGCAAACTCGGCCCCGGTAGCAATAGCGGTAGTCGACGCCAGATAACCGGAATTCCGACCCATGACTTCAACAATAAAAGCGCGGTCGTGGGAACTGGCGGTATCCTTGATGCAGTCAACCGCGTAAATGATATTGTTAAGTGCGGTATCAACGCCAAGCGCCATATCGGTATACGCAATGTCATTGTCGATACTGGCCGGAATGCCGATCACCGGAAATCCCATTTTATCCAGCGCCAGTGCTCCGTTCAGTGAACCATCACCGCCAATGACAATCAGTCCCTCAACCCGTTCCTTAAGCAGATTGTCCAGTGCCTTCTTTCGCCCTTCTTCGGTGCGGAATTCTGCCGAACGAGCCGACTGCAGAAAAGTCCCGCCGCGCTGCAGCGTCCCGGAAACAGCCTGAGAATTGAGAACGATAAAATCATTTTTGAGAAGACCGGCGTACCCTTTTCGGTAACCGATCATCTCAATATCGTTGGCGATCGCGGTTCGGGCGGCGGCACGGATGGTGGCATTCATGCCGGAGCAGTCGCCGCCGCTGGTCAAAATTGCAAGTCGTTTCATGGTAAATTCTCCCTACTTCGTATTGGAATATTTTGCTATGTATTCGGAAATATTTTTGTCAGCGCCCTGTTACGGAAATCAAAAATCCGCCGGAGACGGGGCGCTACAAACAGATGGTTGACTAAACCGGCCAACTGATCATGAGAAGGTAAATAATGAACAAGGTCGTATACTTCGACGCCACCTTCCACTTCTTGAAAGCGGTGTTGGTGGTGCCAGAAACGATACGGACCAAAGCGTTGCTCGTCAACAAAGAAATGGGGCGTTTCAACATGAGTAATCTCGGTTGTCCAATTGACGGCAACCCGCAACAGCGGACGCAGGGTATACGTTATGATCTGACCGGCGTACATTCCGTTTTGCGGCGGTGACGTAATGCGGAAATCCATATCCGGCGGCGTGATCTTTACCAGATTGGCCGGGTTTGAAAAAAAATTCCACGCAGTTTCAAGGGTAATCGGCAGGATCTGGGTACGCTCAAGAGTAAACGGTTTCATGACACCCTGTCTTTCCTGTTTTTCAACCACTCCATCCGCTCAACAATATTTTTTTCATACCCATGCCCTTTCGGCTCATAAAACGTCCGCCCGGCAAGCTTCTCCGGCAGACATTCCTGACCGGCATAGCCATCATCATAGTCATGGGCATACTGGTACCCTTTTCCATACCCCTGTTCCTTCATCAATTTCGTCGGAGCGTTGCGGATATGCAGCGGGACAGGCAGGGCACCGCTTTTTCTGACTTCAACCAGCGCGGCATTGATACCCATGTATGAGGCATTGGATTTCGGAGCGGTAGCCAGGTAGGTAACGGCCTGGCCGAGGATGATGCGACCTTCCGGCATACCGATAACCTGAAACGCCTGCAGAGCCGAAACTGCAACCTGAAGAGCGCGCGGGTCAGCGTTGCCGATGTCTTCTGAAGCCATGATGATCATGCGGCGCAGAATAAAGATCGGGTCCTCACCAGCCTCCAGCATGCGGGCAAGCCAATAGAGTGCCGCATCAGCTGCGCTGCCGCGGAGAGATTTTATGAACGCTGATATTACGTTGTAATGCTCTTCGCCCCCTTTGTCGTACAACAGCGCCTTTTTTTGAAGCGCCTCCTGGGCGATTTCAAGCGTGATACAACCATCATGCCCATGGCTGGTGAGCGGCGTCAGAGCAAGCCCTGCCGCCACTTCCAACGTATTCAGTGCGGAACGGGCATCACCATCAGCCTGTGAAGCGATAAAATCCAATGACTCATCGGTTGCCGTAAGAGCAAGCTTGCCAAGACCCCGTTCGGAGTCATTCAGAGCCAATAACAGAAGTTCACACACAGCATCCGGTTCAAGCTGCTGGAGCTTCAGCACACGGCAGCGCGACAGCAGCGGCGCAATAACTTCAAAGGAAGGGTTTTCGGTAGTGGCACCGATAATCGTGACGACACCTTTTTCGATGTACGGGAGGAAAGCATCCTGCTGTGATTTATTAAAACGATGGATTTCATCAATGAACAGAATAGTACGGATACCGCGGGCGGCAAAGCGCTCGGCTTCCCGAAAGGTTTCCCGGATTTCCTTAACTCCTGAAAGAATCGCAGAAAAGAAGATGAAGTGGGATTTTGTTTCTGCAGCGATGATATGAGCCAGCGTGGTTTTGCCGCACCCCGGCGGACCCCAGAGAATAAGAGACGCAAGAGAATCGGATTCAATCATGCACCGAAGAATGCGACCTTCACCGACAAGATGCTCCTGTCCTGAAAACTCGGCAACAGTACGAGGACGCATACGTTCAGCAAGTGGTGCATGCGGAGATATTTCCGGAGCGGCATATACTTCGGAGCTTTGCTCCCAAAGATCTGGTGTATTCATAACCGGCAGTATCCCTAGCGCAGATCCCGCCGACTGTGACGGCTGATTTTTTCCGGCTTTATGTTCCAGATATCACGGGCATACTCGGCAATGGTACGATCACTGGAAAATTTGCCCATGGACGCAGTATTCAGGATTGAGGTACGGGCCCATTCATGCGGCTGTTGATACAACCTGTCGACCTCATCCTGACAGGCAATATAGGAAGCATAATCAGCCAGCAGCAGGTAGTGATCAAGCCCCAACAGCGTATCAACAATCGGCTTGAACAGGTTGTGATCACCGTCTGAAAAAGTACCGTTGCCAATCATGTCGATGGCCTGCTTCAGCTCCGGATTATGGAAATAGTAATCAGACGGTTGGTAACCCGCATTTTTCAGCCCGGTAACCTGCTCGGCGGTCAGACCGAAAATAAAAATATTATCCCGGCCGACCTCTTCCATAATTTCAATATTGGCCCCGTCAAGAGTGCCGACCGTCAGCGCTCCGTTCAATGAATACTTCATATTACCGGTACCGGACGCCTCGGTTCCCGCTGTGGAAATCTGCTCGGAAAGGTCTGAAGCAGGGAAAATCATCTCTGCCAGGGTAACGTTGTAATTGCCCAGGAAAACAACTTTCAGCAGGTCATTGACTTCCGGATCGTTGTTGACAACCGCACCGACCGAATTGATCAGTTTGATAATAAGCTTGGCCATATAATATGAAGGAGCCGCTTTCCCCCCGAAGATAACGGTGCGCGGAGCAAAGTTGCCCCCCGGATCAGCTTTAATACGGGTATAACGGGTAATAACGTGCAGTATATTAAGCAGCTGGCGCTTATATTCATGAATACGCTTTGTCTGGCAATCGAACATCGAATCAGGCGACACTTCGATGCAGTTGTGAGTACGGATATAGTCAGCCAGTTTCTGTTTATTGGCCCGTTTGACCTCCATCCATTGCTGTCTGAATTCAGAATCTTCCGCCAGAGGAATCAATTTTTTCAATTCATCCAGGTCAGTGACCCAACCGTCACCGATCTTTGATGAGATCAAGTCAGCCAGCCACGGGTTACAGTATTTCAGCCACCTCCTCTGCGTGATGCCATTGGTCTTGTTGTTGAAGCGCTCTGGCCAGATCTGATAAAAATCACGAAACAGGTCATCCTTCAGAATTTCACTGTGCAGGGCAGATACACCGTTCACCGAGTGACTGCCGACGATTGCAAGATGAGCCATTCTCACACACCGCTCGCCATCTTCACCGATGATTGACATACGCCGCAGACGGTCAGTATCACCTGGAAAACGGGCACTAATCTGCTGGATGAAGAGTTCGTTGATGCGATAAATTATCTGAAGATGACGCGGCAGAATCCGTCCCATCATCTCGACCGACCACTTCTCCAGCGCTTCCGGAAGCACCGTGTGGTTGGTGTAGGCAAAGGTGTTTAATGCTATATTCCAGGCGTCATCCCATCCAAGCTGTTTATCATCAAGCAGAATGCGCATCAGTTCCGGAATCGCCAGGGTCGGGTGGGTGTCGTTCAGCTGGATTGCCACCTTTTCCGGCAACATGGCGAGATTGTCATGTTTTTTTGCAAAGCGGTAGAAGATATCCTGCACCGTAGCGGAAGAGAGGAAATACTCCTGACGGAGGCGCAACTCCTTCCCTTCGGCCATATGGTCGGCAGGGTACAGAACTTTTGAAATATTCTCGGTACGCATTTTTGATTCAACAGCACCGATATAGTTCCCCTGGTTAAACGAACCGAGTTCAAAATCACGGGTGGACTTGGCACTCCAGAGCCGCATGGTATTAACGGTTTCATTGCCGTAACCCGGAATCGGAAAATCGTAGGCAAGCGCCATAACATCCGTTGTATCGATCCAACTGTATCGGGTCTGCCCCTGTCCATCCTGATAACTCTCAACCCGCCCGAGGAACTTGATCTGGTGCAGATGTTCCTGACGGTCAAACTCCCACGGATTTCCATAGCGCAGCCAGTTATCGGGAAACTCGGCCTGCGCGCCGTTCATTATTTTCTGATAGAACATGCCGTATTCATAACGGATACCATACCCGTACGCCGGCAGACTCATCGTGGCCATTGAATCGAGGAAACAGGCTGCCAGCCGCCCAAGACCGCCGTTGCCAAGCCCGGCATCCCACTCCTGCTCCTGCAACTCTTCAACATCAATACCCATCTGCATGAGAGCGGTCTGCCACTCTTCCATAACCCCCAGGTTGATCAGGCTGTTACCAAGCGTACGCCCCATCAGAAATTCCATGGACATATAATAAACCCGCTTGGCATCGTTGATATAATAGGATTGCTGGGTATCAAGCCAGCGATTGACCAGCACGTCACGGACAGCATACGCCAGTGCCAGATAAAGATCAGCTTTGGTAGCTGAAAACTTGTCCTTGACCAGCGTATATTGCAAATGGCGGAGAAAAGAGCGCTGCAGGTCTGCTGCAGTAGGTTTTTCATCACTTGCAGGAGTCGTATCTACTGTGGTCATGGCAGCCATCCTTTGAGATAGAGTTAGCAGGCGCAGAACTATATATATTTCTTGCGCTTAATGCAAGGATGAGCGTTTCATTTTTACGCAATCTCTGGTATGGTGCAGACCATGGGTGAAAAACTTATCTGCAATAACAAAAAAGCGTATCACGATTATTTTATCGAAGAGAAACTTGAGGCGGGTCTGGTGCTGCAAGGGACTGAAGTCAAGTCTCTGCGGGCAGGAAAAGCAAGCCTGAGCGATTCGTTTATGTTGGTGCGGGACGGTGAGGCGTATCTTCACAACCTGAATATTTCCCAGTATGAATTCGGCAACCGCCAGAATCATCAACCGGATCGAAACCGCAAGCTGCTGCTGCATCGCAAGGAGATTGACCGGCTCTACGGAAAAATCCGCGAAAAGGGCCTGTCGGTTATCCCGCTCCGGCTTTATTTCAAGGACGGTTTAGTAAAAGTTGAGATTGGCCTTGCCAAAGGCAAAAAACTGTATGATAAACGTGAGGATATGAAGGCGAAGGACAGCCATCGAGAGGTAGCGCAAGCGCTGAAAACCAGAAACCGTGATTAATACGGTTTGTGTAAAAGATATTGGGGGCGTAAAGGTTTCGACAGGGGATTAAAGGAATTGGAAGCGAGTCGAGGGACGCAGATGGCCCGCGTTAAAAAATCTGCGAATTATTAATTGCCA
>JAYTVV010000177.1:0-5090 GCA_043743795.1 Geobacteraceae bacterium | reverse complement strand
CGAACTGCCGTCGTTCGTGGATATAGGGAATAACGACATCCATGCAGGCCCGCATGATGCCGATCGGACCGGCAGCCAGCACCGCACGCTCATAATCCAGCCCGCTCATCAGAATTTTGACGCCGTCACCGACGTTGCCCATGACATTCTCAACCGGCACTTCACAATCTTCGAACACCAGTTCACAGGTATCGGAACCGCGCATGCCCAATTTGTCGAGCTTCTGGGCGGTTGAAAAACCTTTGAACCCCTTCTCGATCAGAAACGCAGTAATACCTTTGGAGCCGGCGTTGATATCCGTCTTGGCATAGACCAGCAGTGTGTTGGCGTGGGGACCGTTGGTAATCCACATTTTGGTGCCGTTCAGGATAAAACGGTCCCCCGACCGGTCAGCCCTGAGGCGCATGCTGACGACATCCGACCCCGCCCCGGCTTCGCTCATGGCGAGGGCGCCCACATGTTCACCGCTGATCAGCTTTGGCAGATAGCGACGCTTCTGCTCTTCACTGGCATTGCGGTAAATCTGGTTGATGCAGAGGTTGGAATGAGCGCCATATGCCAGAGCCACCGCTGCGGAGGCGCGGCTGATCTCTTCAATGGCGACAACATGTTCTAGGTAGGTCATCCCGGCGCCGCCATACTCTTCGGAGACTGTGATGCCGTGCAATCCCAGATCGCCCATCTTGCGCCAGAGATCCATTGGAAAATGATTGTCACGATCAATGTCAGCGGCACGGGGAGCGATCTCCACCCCTGCAAACGCCTTGACCGTATCTCTCAGCAAATCAGCCGTTTCGCCCAGATCGAAATTCAATGTCGGATATGAACGCATCTGTAACCTCCCTCGATAACCGGTACGTCTCACGCGGTAAATATCTTACGTAAAGGCAACTTAAATCAGGAGCCAAACACTGTCAAACATTATTTTGACAAAACGAAATATACGTCACGTATCGCAAATTGTCTCCGACAAGATGCCCAACTATACCGCCGGACAATATCCCGCAAAATAACGATACAAAATGGGCCTGCTGATATAATGCTTGCCTGTACTTCGAGGAATATGAGCGATAGAACTACGTTACACCGATGTATATTTTTTCACATAGATGCGGCAGCATCACAGCATATCAACGGCCGGAATACACTCCGGGACGTTTTTCGAGAAAGGCATTGAGAGCCTCAACATGATCTTCCGTGTGATGGGCCATTCCCTGAAAGCAGGCACAAAGCGAAAGAAAATCCGACAGATTACCTCGCTGAGCCTGTTTGAGCAGTCGCTTGGTCATCCGGACTGCGTGAGGCGGCTTGGCGGCGATTGCAGCTGCGAGCTCGACAGCCCGCTGCACCAACAACTCCGGCTCAACGACTTCCAACAGAATCCCGAGACGCAGCGCTTCATCCGCCGGGACCAGTCGACCGGTAAGTGTCAGTTCAGCCGCCCGCTGATACCCGACGAGTCGCTGCAGGAACCAGGCACCGCCATCTCCCGGGATAATACCCAGATTCACAAACGTTTCCCCAAACATAGACTTTGTTGAACCAAGCCGCAGATCACACATACAGGCAATATCGAACCCTGCCCCTATTGCCGGACCGTTGATTGCGGCAATAACAGGAATCTCCATCGCTTCCATTGCCAGCGGAATCCGCTGAATACCACGGCGATACTGATCCTGAATCTGTTGAACAGAACCGGCAAATAACCCTTTTTTCTCCTGCATTTCCCGCACATTGCCACCGGATGAGAAAGCAGCCCCAACGCCGGTCACAACCAGAACAGAAATTTCATCAGAACGATTCGCCCAATCGAGAGTCTGCAACAGGTCTTCAACCAGCGCAGTGCCGGTCAGGGCATTTCTCACATCATCCCGATTGAATGAAATCACAGCGACTCGACCACGCAACTCCAGCACCGAATCTTTTAGAACAGGTTTTTTCATATCAGACATCTCCCGTGTTAAATATGGCCGCTTTGTTAGCGGGCTACAAAATGTATAGATGAGCTTACGTCCATGTCAATATAAAATAAAACATTTTTTTGCTTATACAATATTTAGTTTGACACCCGGACGGAAACAGTGATATTTCGGTAAATATACGGACATAACAGCGTTAACAAACAATATAGTTACCTGTGCATCAGCGACACTCTGCCCCGACAGCCTTACGTCAAGGACAGGCGGACACACGGCTGTGCCAGCTGCAACACCTAAAATACCGTTGTTTTATAAAGCCGACGACACGAGGAGTTGCTTCAATGGTCCAGCTTTCCTGCAGTGACATCCAACTCAATTTCGGCGGTGTACGGGCACTTTCCGGCGTCTCATTCGAGGTCCGACAGGGTGAAATTTTCGCCATAATCGGGCCGAATGGCGCCGGAAAGTCTTCCATGCTCAACTGCATCAGCGGGCTGTACCACCCCCAACATGGCACAGTTCTTTATGAGGATCAGGATGTTACCCGGTTCCCTCCGTATGAGCGGACAAAACGGGGGATGGCACGATCATTCCAGAATATTGCCCTATTCAAGGGAATGAGTGTCATTGACAACCTGATGATCGGCCGCCACCTCCATCAACAGTCCGGGTTAATTTCAGGTGGTTTGTACTACGGTCCCGCCCAGGCGGAAGAAATCAGACATCGTGAATACTGTGAAGAAATCGTCGAATTCCTTGAAATCCAGAGCATACGCAAATCAATTGTCGGAACACTGGCCTATGGTTTCCAAAAACGGGTAGAGCTGGCACGTGCACTGGCACTGGAGCCAAAGCTGCTCCTGCTGGATGAGCCGATGGCTGGTATGAACCTTGAGGAAACTGAAGATATGGTGCGCTTTATTCTGGATACCAATGAAGTGCGCGGCATTACGATCATAATGATTGAGCATGACATGGGTGTTGTCATGGATATTTCCGATTCTGTCTGCGTGCTCGATTTCGGCAAAAAAATCGCCGGGGGAACTCCGGAGCAGGTCCAGCGGGATCCAAACGTGATCAAGGCCTACCTTGGCGACGAAGATCTGGAGGGGCTCTAGGTGCAGATAGATCTTACCGACATGACCTTTCCCCGGCTGTTGAAGGCACGTGCCGAAGAATTTGGAACAAAGAAAACGGCACTGCGGAAAAAGGGGCTCGGCATCTGGCAGAGCTACAGTTGGCAGCAGTATTACGACACCGTCCACACGCTGACACTTGGACTTCACGCACTCGGCTACGGCACTGGCGACAAGCTGGCTATACTCGGCAATAACCGTCCTGAATCACTTTTTGCCGAGATTGCGGCGCAAGCTGCCGGTGGTATCAGCATTTCCCTGTATCAAGACTCCCCCTCCGATGAAGTGGCCGGAGCGATTAATCAGTTTGATGTCAGCTTTGTAATCGCCGAGGATCAGGAGCAGGTCGACAAGCTGCTTGACCAGCGTGAGCGGCTCCCGAAACTTCGCCGGATCATCTATATTCAAAAGCGCGGAATGCGAAAATACCGCGAAGAACTGCTGTGCAGCATCGAAACAGTGCATGAACTTGGTACGACGCTGAGTGGCCGGCAGCCGGATCTGTTTGATACACTTGTTGCCGCAGGAAAAAGTGATGACACCGCCATTATTTGCCTGACTTCGGGGACAACCGGGCACCCCAAAGGCGCCATGCTGTCATTCAAAAACCTGATCAGCATGAGCGTTGCCTTCAATACGGCAAATCCCCAGAAAGCAGGGGATGAATTTGTTTCCCTGCTGCCGTTTGCATGGTTCGGAGAGCAGCTTCTATCGGTTGCCGCACCGCTTGTTGTCGGCTATACGGTCAATTTCCCTGAAAAGCAGGAAACCGCCATGGCTGATCTGCGCGAAATCGGCCCGCAGAGTATACTTTCCCCTCCAAAGACCTGGGAATCAATTGCCGCCTCCGTACACGTCAGAATGTCGGATTCGACCCCTTTCAAGAAATTTATGTTTAACACATGCATGCCCATTGGTGAGCGATATGCAGACCATCTGCTTGCCGGTACGCCACCACCCCTTTCTTTGAAGATAGGCCGATTTTGTGCGGATCTGCTACTTTTTGGCGCACTCAGAGATCGTATTGGCCTTTCCCGTGTCCGCTCTGCATTGACGGGGGGAGCCTCGCTCGGCGTCAATGTATTCAGATTCTTTCATGCCATCGGGGTTAATCTAAAACAGGTGTACGGCCAGGCGGAGACTGCCGGAATATCCTGTATGCATCACACCGGCGCTGTAAAGGGAACTACGGTCGGCGTACCGTTACCCGGCACCGAGATCAGAATTGACGACACCGGCGAAGTTCTTTTCAGAAGTGCAGGGATTTTCAAGGGATATTACGGCAATGAAAAAGCGACAATAGAAGCGGTTACGGCTGATGGCTGGTTGAAATCAGGCGATGCCGGGCATATTGATGCGCAGGGGCACATCACGATTACTGATCGGCTCCGGGATGTGTTGACGCTTCCGGATGGTTCACGCTTTTCAACTCAGCAGATTGAAAACAATCTCCGTTTCTCACCGTATATTGCCGAAGCGATCGTTTTCGGCGGCAGCGGGATTCCGCTGGTTGCCCTGATCGGTATTTCCAGCCGTATGGTGGGAAAATGGGCGGGAGATCACAAGCTCTCTTACATGACCTTTGCCGATCTGGCCTCACGACCTGAAGTGATTGATCTGATAGCCGGCGAAGTCGCCGCAGCAAATGCGGCACTGGCCCATCAGGCCCGAATTGCCCGTTTCGCTATAATCTATAAGGAACTTGATGCTGACGAAGGCGAATTAACCCGCACCGGCACAGTACGTCGCGAATCAATTACAGCACTGTACAAAGATCTTGTTGATGCACTTCACAGGGGGAGAGACACTGTCCCGATTGACACCACTATCAAATTTTCAGATGGCAAATCAGGACATATCAAGACAACTGTCAGCATCAGGACAACCTAACCCAGCGCACTGTGAATCTGCTACAGCGGAGTAGCCATTATGGATGTTCACTACTGTCCGGTAAAGTTTGACTGCACGAACATAACTATCTGATTTCAAATGTTCTTTGATATAGATGTACTTTTTTCGATTTGAATTTGCTTGA
>JAYTVV010000176.1:0-3336 GCA_043743795.1 Geobacteraceae bacterium | reverse complement strand
TCAAGCAAATTCAAATCGAAAAAAGTACATCTATATCAAAGAACATTTGAAATCAGATAGTTATGTTCGTGCAGTCAAACTTTACCGGACAGTAGTGATTTCAGCACACAAAACAGCGCCGCATATTAAAATACCAGTTTCCCTTCCCGCACCTACCAACCTGGTTTTCAATATACCGTTCACACAGAAAACCGCTCTCCTTCCTGCGTCAGCTATTAACCAGCTTTTCCCATTTCGGAACGGAATCAATGGAATTTGGTGACATCCTGTTTAAGGAATTTAAAGATCATCCTAGGAACATCCAGACCGATTTAGAAATGCCAACTCCCGAAGAAATAAAACAAATATCATCAGTCATGCAAAATACCCTTGCAGAATCAATCCAGGAGATAAAAGACGATCTTTCACCACCACCTGTCGACCCCTCTCAAAAAGAACAGATGGTCACACTATTACAAAATATGGATATGGAGAGCAGCTTCTTTGTTCTGGTAACAGTCCCTTGCTGGCTGATCTATCGAATATCTCCAACACGCCTTTATCGTAAAGCGCGACAGGGCAACATGGATGCACTGGGAAAACTTCTGTCACTTGATCCTCTTATGCTCCATGACCCAACCATCGGCAAACGCCTTCAGGAATTCCGCCTCAAAAACAAACTTTTCAAATACGAAAACCTTCTGGAAGCAACTCTCAAGGATCATCACCTGAACGTCACCCCGCAACAGATGAAATATGCGGCTGGCGGTTTAATATCTGCTTTGGCCAGCATAACAAATCAAATAAACAAGAAAATACGAGTTACCACTCCCGATATTCAAAAACTATTCGACGCCGTGGCCTATGAATTTGACGGAAAACTTGAAGATCTTGATTTGGCAGTAGGCAGTAGTTTTGCCAGACGAATATATTTTTACAGGCAAGAGTGGTTGAAGGCATTCCACCCGGACGCGAAAAAGTAAAACCACCGTCCGGGCATCCTCCCCAAATCATGGCGATAATTTTAAGTATCAAACTACTTAAAGGAGTCACCATGAAAACAAATCACAACGAAACATCCGTCAGCAACATTTTCCCAGAAACCACACCTTCAATCGTACCCGCTGTTCCGTCAGGGTTCGCCGGTTCTACCGGCCCCCCTGACGGAACAGCGAAACCTTTTCTCAGCAGGATGATATCTGTAACACATCCTGCTTCAACCCCACTCGTTGAACAGTTCCAGTTTCTCCTCTGCGGCATTGATTCCCTTGACCTCGGTTTATACGTTGTCTGGGGATCAGACTGGAAACGCCGCCTCCATTTTCTCGACAAAAAGAAACAACAAGCCCGTAAAAATGGCGGTCTGCTTATTTCCTTACCCTCTGGCCGGAGCTGCATCTTCAAGCCAGGTGGCAAAGGTGAGAACTACCGCTTTCATCTCCAGTTCGACGCCTACAACCTTTTTATCGGTAAAGCTGCCAAACCGGGAACATCACCGAACGTCTATCTTTCCATCAGTGCCAAGGTTCTCTGGCTGAACGGCATTGAAACCGCCTTGACCTGGATTGCTCAAGACCTGAAAGCAATAGGCGGTGGCACGATCCAGCTTGTCCAGATCAGCCGGCTTGATCTCTGCGCCGACTTTCATGTTCCGGGCGGTCTTTCACACGAATTCATCCTGTCCCATAAAATCACCCGCAACGATAAAGGCAAACTGTTCCTCGACAAGAACGAACTGCAAACCTATTACGCCGCCGATGGCAAGTCACCCATTCAACTGCGCATCTACAACAAAGGACTGGAAGTCAAACAAGGCGGCATAAAGCTCTGGTTCCTCGATCTCTGGAAACGTGAAGCAACCAACGATATCTGGCGAATTGAGTTCCAGGTGCGTCGCCCTGCTCTCAAACAGTTTGGCATTAACTCCCTTGACGACCTGCAAGAGAAACAGTCCGGCCTGTGGAACTATCTCACCACAAAATGGTTTTCCCTCCGTACCCCGGATAACGACAAAGCCGAACGGAAAACCATTCATCCGTTCTGGTCTGCTATCCAGGAGTGTTTCAAGAACCATATTCCTGACGCCTCCATTCAGCGTGTCTATGGCTCAAGCGGCAGCGCTTCCCCTGAATGGCACCTTTCACACATAGACGGCTGTCTGTCCTCCTTTGCCGCCTTCCTGGGCATAACCAACCGTGACGATGCCCTGCACGAATTGAAAAACCGCCTGACCAGACGCAACAACGCCGCAGACTTTGAAACATCCTGTCGCAAGAAAGCCATTCAGCGCGGCACGTTGTCAGAAGGTGGCCGCTAATGGACTCTTTCAACGATTCTGCACTTTCTGCCTACTTCCCCGGTCTGGTGGATGTATGCATCAATGATGATGGCCAACTCGTCTATGCAATCCTTAAGGATGGTGAACTGACTTTCTCCCAGGAGTACATCACTGAAACCGAAAGCTTCGCCATACCGGAGAGAAAACATTTTCAGTTCACAATACCAAGAGCAACAGAAGTCATGCGTTACTTCAACCAGAATGATGATGCTCTCTATGACGATCTGCTGACCTACCTGAAACGCTTCTCCGGTCTGGATGATCTGCAATGGGCTATTGTTGCTCACTACGTCTTTCTGACGTATCTGCACGATCACCCCGGTATTGATTATTGCGGCTATCTCCTTTTTTACGCTGTACCTGAAAGGGGCAAGAGCAGAACCGGCAAGTCAGTCACCTATGTAGCTTTCCGGGGAATACATCTGATCGAATTACGTGAAGCGACTATCTTCCGTTATAGCCAGCATCTCCACGGCACTCTGTTCCTTGATCTGCTCGATGTTTCCAAGAAAGCGGAACGGGGCGGCTGTGATGATATTTTATTACTACGAGCTGAAAAGGGTGCCAAGTGCTGTCGGGTGCAATACCCGGATCAAGGGGCGTTCAATGATACGGTCTATTACGATATCTACGGCCCGACTATTATTGCCAGCAATGAACAGTTGCACAACATCCTTGAAACAAGATGCCTGCCGATCATCATGCCGAACCGTCCCGGCAACTACGAGAATCCGCGCCCGGAACTCGGCCTTGAGATCAAGGAACGGCTGGCAGCTTTCAGAGCCAAACACCTGACAACCGTATTCCCCGACCTGGAACCGATAAACGGCATCTCCGGCCGACTGTGGGATATCACCAAGCCGATGTTCTTCGTAAATAGCCTGCTGCCAGTCGATCAACAAACACTGGAAGATTCAATACTGTCTATTGCCGGTGAAAAAGACGAATCCCGCAAAGATTCCCTTGAAGGTCGTCTGGTCGCCATCATCAAAGAGATCACCGATGAAGGTGGCCTTGGC
>JAYTVV010000175.1:0-51462 GCA_043743795.1 Geobacteraceae bacterium | reverse complement strand
TCTGTTCCATATCGGAAGTGTACCATAATTGGTGCAGCATTCAATAATAAAATGGCCGGAAGTTTATTCCGGCCACGAAATGAAGAGAAATATGGGAAGTCCCTATTATTCTCCCCGATTATTCCTATTTATTCAAAAAGCGCCACTGGTATGTTTGGCGCCATAAATTATACACCAAAATATTATTGCAGTTACCACTCGTAAAACAGTTTGCCGTTCCAGTTGCCTGTTTTGTAGGTACCTTCCAACCGCTTTTTACCCTCGACAGGCTTTACAGATACAGAAACGCTATTGCAATTTCCACCAGGGATTACAAACTCCCACGCTCCGTCCTTGAATTCAGCAGTTGTCTCTCCGGATCGGTCACAGCCATCTCTGAAGCCCACTTTCAGCTTCGCCTTTATTGGTGATTCCTGGCTAATAAGTTCCGCCTCAACCCAGTTTGACTTGCCACTGCTGCTGCCGGTCCACTTGCCTTCCATACTTTTAGGCAAAGGCTCAACGGCATAAGCCGGTAGAACAAACAGACAGAGAAAAAAACTAAGCGCAATACGTCTCATTTATTACCTCCTGAAATAGGAAAACTAAGCACTGACTATCATGAACATGGCCTAAAATCAACATCTTAGTATGCTGTCAGGGAACAATTCGCGACGCTTCCCATATATTTTGACACACAGAGAAAATGCCGAACCAAATGCGAATATGAGCGCTATCATAATATGTCCGCTCATGATATGGCCGCTGATCTGTACCAATGAAGCATTACAATTGGAGCTGAAATTAATGCAGCAATGGCTATAGCAGCCAAAACAGATAACGTCCGTTTTGCTATTTTGGCCAAACGTGTATTTTGTGAAGCAGCAATAAGCAATGGTAAGGCAATAAATGATATGAAATACCCCACCCAGATGGTCACACTGATTGACAGCCACATAGTTGGAGATCTATAGCCGATAACTATCAGCATTACGGCTATAAGAAATTTCGGCACCCAATATTGCAACCTGTTTCCCTGGTTTTCATTAGCACTATTCATGTAATTACCTTCCCCCGCTCATTCGTTATTATGCGGTTCACACACACGCGTAAACTGCTGATCTACCCTGATACAACTGTATACCGAGAACTTTCCACCTTACCGCTTTATATCCACTGTAGCCCGGACTTTCTTCGCAGGCGCATTCAAAGCCCCTCCGCTCAGTACCATATTTTTCAAAATCGTTAAAGCCAATTAAATCCGCCCACATCCACGCGGGCGATCACACTATTTCCACTTGCCGCCTCTTCTCGCTTCCTGCTATACATCCGGCATGAACAACAGCGCGCATAAAGTGAGCCTGACTGAAATTTTCCTGACTTTCGCCACCATCGGCCTGACCGGTTTTGGCGGCGGCATGGCCATCGTCGCCTTGGTCGAACGGGTCTGCGTCAAGGAAAAACAGTGGATCGGCAATGAAGAATTTATGCACGGGCTGGCCTTTGGCCAGATTCTGGGACCGTTTTCGCTCAATACCTGCACCTTCATCGGCCATTATCTGCGCGGCATCCGCGGCGGCATAATCGCGGCGTTCGCCTTTCTTCTACCCTCTTTTTTACTCGTAACCACACTCTCCTGGCTCTACTTCACCTACCACAAGCTGCCCCAACTGCAGGCAGCGCTGAAAGGGACCAATCCTGTTGTCATCGGCCTGATCGTGGTGGTGGCAATCGACATGGGACGCAAGCAGATTAAGGGCTTCACCAGCATCGTGATGGCCCTGCTTGCCTTTGCCGCCACGGTTTTCCTCAACCTGAATGCCGCCTGGGTCCTGATGGCAGCGGCGGCCTGGTCACTGGGAACCGGGCTCTACCGCCGGAGGCTCAGCTGATGCCGGCGCTCCTTACCCTGGCCTGGATCTATTTCCGCATCGGCCTGATGTTTGTCGGTGGTGGGTACGTGCTGATCCCGCTTCTCAACCACATCATGGTGGAGCAGTATCAGTGGCTGACCCTGCGGCAGTTTCTTGATGGCCTGGCATTGTCGCAACTGACTCCCGGCCCCCTGGCAATGCTGGCCACCTTTACCGGGTACCGGGCAGGAGGTTTTGCGGGTGCCCTGGTTGCCACGGTCTTCATCTTTCTCCCCTGCGTTGTGTTCATGCTGATCATCGGGCGCAACTACCACCGGCTTAAGAATATCGACCTGATCAAGGATACTCTCAACGGCCTGCTCCCGGCGGTAGTCGGCCTTGTTGCCGCAGCGGCCTGGAACCTCGGAGCGGCGTCACTCTCCGGAGTGAAGGAGTTTGCCATCCTGGCGGTCGGCTTTGCCCTCTTCAAATGGACGAAAATCAGCCCGATGATCGTCATACTGGGGGCGGGGCTGATCGGACTGCTGCTGAACTGATCACAAGAACATCTGCTGTTCCTCACAGCGCCCGGTTTCCCCGGTGCCTTTTTTTGTGCAACTGTGCTATGGTGCTGCCCCTTATGGAAACTCAATTTACCTCTGATTGCCGCGCCCTGATGCGCCACGAAATTGCCGCTGCCAAGGGTAACGAGGTGTTCTTCATCGGCCGCACCAATGTCGACGGCATTGTCTGCGAAGCCGAGACCATCGCCCGCGGCAGCAAGGTAGCCGTCCCCGCTATCATCACCCGCGCATCGGGTGGCGACGTCGTCATCCACAACCACCCCTCCGGTGATCTTACCCCCTCGAACGCCGATATGGATATCGCCTCGGTCTGCGGCAATCAAGGGATCGGCTTTGCTATCATCGACAACGACTGCACCCGCTGCTACCAGGTTGTCGCCCCCTTTACCGAAAAAAAGGGAGAGCTGCTTTCACTGGAAGAAATCGGGCGCGTGTTTGCGGGCGACGGTATGATGGCCCATCTCAAAGGCTATGAACAGCGTGACGAGCAGGTGAGAATGGCCTTTGCCGTCGCCGAAGCGTTCAACCATGACCGGGTTGTGCTGGTCGAGGCGGGCACCGGCACCGGCAAATCACTGGCGTATCTCATTCCGGCAATCCTCTGGGCGGTGCGCAACAATGAACGCATTGTCGTATCCACCAACACAATCAACCTGCAGGAACAGCTGATCAGAAAAGATCTCCCCTTCCTGGCGCGCAACTCCGCCATCGATTTCAAAGCGGCGCTGGTCAAGGGGCGCAGCAATTATGCCTGTCTGCGCAAACTGGAACATGCCGAAGCGGACCCCTCGCTGTTTCCCGACGAATCGTCGGCAGAGCTGACCACCATCATCGAGTGGAGCAAAAGCAGCCAGGACGGCTGCCGCAGCGATCTCGCCTTCATGCCGCACCATACAACCTGGGAAGAGGTCTGCTGTGAAGCCGATCAGTGCGGGCGTTCGCGCTGCAAGCATTTCAACCGCTGCTTCTTTTACCGGGCCCGGCGCGAATCATCTTCCGCACGAGTGCTCGTGGTCAACCACGCCCTGCTGCTGTCTGATATCGTCCTCCGCAAGGAGACCGGCTACGATGCCACCGCCATTCTCCCCCCCTTTACCCGGCTGATCTTCGACGAGGGGCACCACCTTGAAGACGTTGCGACCAGCCACCTGTCGCTGACAATTGCCCGAAGCGGCATTCTCAAACAGCTGCACCGGCTGGTGCCGCAGAAGGCCAATCGGTCCGGCCTGCTGACGATCATTTCATCCCGCATCACCCGTGATCTGCCGGAATCCCAGGAAGGGCTCTACGCCGAATTGTCAGCACTGCTGGAAAGCCACCTGCTCCCCAAGGCACATGATCTGGCGGGGATGACGGAGCAAACCATGGATTGGCTGGCGTATAGCGCCGAACGTGGAGCCGGGGCGGCAGTCGACCGGGAACAGAAACTGCGGATCACCCCCGAAGTGGAGCGCACTCCGTTCTGGCAGGAGTGCCGGCAGAGGCTCCACGCACTTGCAGATGGCGTTAATGACTATACGGCGGCGCTGCGTACACTGGTGCGACGCTCAAAGGATCTGCCGGAGAAGCTGCAGGAAAAGCTGGCCGACCAACTGCTCGATACGAGCGGCATTGAGGGGCGGCTGCAGAGTATGGCTGACGCGCTGCTGTTTTTTACAACCGAGGCCGACGGGTACTGCCGCTGGATTGAAACAAAAAAGAACAGTCGCGGCGTTCAGGCACGGCTGACCGCCGCACCGCTCGACATCTCGGGGCAGCTTAAGGAAACCGTGCTCGACAAGCTCAAGACGATCATAGTCACGTCCGCCACGCTGACGGTTGGAGGGCAATTCAGCTATCTTAAAAAGCGCACCGGCTTCGCCCTGCTCCCCAAAGAGCGCGTTGCCGAGCTGCAGCTGGCATCCCCCTTTGACTATGCCCGCCAGGTTTTTGTCGCCGTACCGGAAGAAATGCCGGAACCGACCGCACCCGGCTACCGGGAGGCGCTGGAGCAGCATATCCTCACGGCGGTTACGATCTCGCGCGGCGGCGCCTTCATCCTCTTTACCTCCTATGACCTGCTCAACCGGGTCTATCAGGCGCTGTCGCCCAAGCTGGCCCGCCTCGGCCTGACCTCGCTCAAACAGGGAGAAACCGGTCGTCACGCCCTGCTCACCCAGTTCCGCAAGGAGGGCAACGCCGTGCTGTTCGGCACCGATTCGTTCTGGGAGGGTGTTGATGTCAAGGGAGATGCACTACGGTTGGTAATTATCGCCCGGCTGCCGTTTCAGGTGCCGACCGAACCGGTGCAGCAGGCCCGCGCCGAAAAAATCAAGGCCGATGGCGGTGACCCGTTCCGTGACTTTTCCGTGCCGCAGGCGGTTATCAAATTCCGCCAGGGCTTTGGACGCCTGATCCGGAGCCGCGATGACCGCGGCGCGGTGTTGATCCTCGACCGGCGTGTGCTGAACAAGAGCTACGGCAGGATTTTTATCCGTTCACTGCCGGATACAGAGATTATCAAAGGGGATTCAGCAGGAGTGTTTACAAGGATGGAGGAGTTTTTCAAGGGGGTTAACTCGTAAGCACAGCGTATCCCACCCGACCTTCGGCCACCCTCTCCCTTATGGAGAGGGATTTTTATCCCTTCTCCCTTTGGGAGAAGGTGCCCCAAAGGGGCGGATGAGGGGGGTTTAGGCGAAGACTAAAACTACAATGCTTTTATCCGTTTTTTAGCGCTGAAGTTAAAGCACTGGAAATACATCAGGCAGGTCAGTAGAAATGAGAAGATCGTGGTGGCGAGGACCGGTATCGCTCCGACCGACTTTTTTGCATCGGGGGCGAGTGTGACAAAGACAATATAAAAGGCAACGCCGCAGAATTTCCACAGATCACCGATCAGACGTTTTTTACGCAAGGCAGCCTGTTGTTCTTTTGATAGTTGTGGCACACTTCCTTCCATCTCCACTCCGGCATCACGCCAGGCCAGTCGATAGACCGGATAAATCAGCAACAACTGCACGGCGATAGCCGCCACTATGCTGCTGATAAACTGTGACGGTTTGTTAAGTGCGGCAAACTGCCCCTGAAAAACGATTGCGATAACAATCAGCAACCCTGTTAATATTGTTTGAACGATCCGGTAAATCATCATCTGCCGGTTAAGTTTTTTGAAATCAACAGTGGCCATTGACATACACTCCGCAAGATATTTATAACTCTGTTTCAGTAGCGCGCAAATGTAACAGAAAGCGGTTGGATGCACAAGCGTGGAAATTTAATTCCAATTTCAAATCAATAGATGCCATCAAGGCGGCGAAGGCATACCATCAGTACGCTGAGGAGCCGAAGACGAGCCAACGAAGATGGGGCTTTGATTTGAAATTGGTCTAACAGGATAAACTATGAATATTCTTCGCCGCATTTTTCATCCGATCATGGCTTTGATCGCCATCCAGCTGGTCTGGATCACCCTTGTCGTCTTCTGGATCTACTGGTTTATCGGCAAGCACAACGAATTCCGGCAACTCGCCGAAAAATACCGCCCCGAACTGCTTGGACAAGGGGCCAACTGGCCGGTCATGGTAGAGGGCCTTGTCATGCTGGTCCTGATCCTGATCGGCGTGTACGTGATCTTTGTGTATTGGAACCGTCAGTCAAACCTGTATCTGCAGCAGCGCAACATCATCTCCCAGGTGACCCACGAACTGAAATCTCCACTCGCTTCCATCCAGCTCCATCTGGAGACGATCCGTCTGCGTAAACCGTCTGAAGAGCGGCTCGATTCATTCGTCAGCACCATGCTTGCCGATACCGACCGGCTCCATTATCTGATCAACAACCTGCTGATGGCCGCCCGCCTCGAACAGCGGCGCAAGCACTCCGAGCGGCGACTCACCGATGTGACGCAGTTAGTGGGGGAGTATGTCGAGCGCGAGCGCGGCACCCTGCCCCAGGGAGGGAGTATTTCATACGAAGCTGCCCCAATGCTGAAGGCGCAGGTCGATCCCGAAGAAATGGGGATGGTTGTACGCAACCTGTTTGAAAATGCGGTGCTGTATTCTCCGCAAAGCCCTGATATTGCGGTAAAACTGGTCAGGACGGGGACGTGGCTGCAGCTCTCGGTGAGGGATTTTGGCCGTGGTCTGGACAAAAACGAGCTGAAAAAGGTGTTCGACCGTTTCTATCGTGCCCAGCCACCGGGACACAATGTGCGCGGCACCGGGCTTGGCCTCTATATCGTGGAAACCGTGATCAAAGGGTATGGAGGCACGGTCGGCGTTACCAGCGATGGGCAGGGCAAGGGATGTACATTTACCGTAAAATTTCCGGCGGCATGAGGCACACAACATGACTGAAGACAAACCACATATCCTGCTGGTCGAAGACGAAAACCACCTGGCGCGCGGCATCTGTTTCAATCTGGAAGAAGAAGGGCACCGGGTCAGCCATTTTGAAACCGCCGAGCGGGCCATTGCCGCGCTTGAGATAGAACACTTCGAGCTGGTTATTCTGGATGTCATGCTCCCCGGCATGGATGGTTTTCAGGCATGCCGGGCCATCAGGGTGCTTGATCCCCGTGTACCGATTCTGATGCTGACCGCCCGCTCAGAAGATGCCGACCGGGTGGAAGGGCTGGAAAACGGTGCCGATGATTACCTCACCAAACCGTTCAATCTGGTTGAATTTCTGCTGCGGGTCAAAGGGATGCTGCGGCGTTCGTCATGGTATCGACCGGAACCGGTTGAGGAGGGATACCGCTTTGGCGATAATGAGGTATTTCTGCTCTCTTACCGTGCCAGAACGGCCCAGGGGGAGATTGATCTGACCGAGATGGAAGTGCGGGTGCTGTCGCTTTTTTTCCAGAAAGAAGGGCGGCCCATCCATCGAAGCGACCTGCTCCAGTCCGTCTGGGGCTACAGCAGCGACACCGAGACCCGAACCCTGGACAATTTCATTGTCCGGCTGCGCAAATACTTTGAGCCCGACCCTTCCCATCCAAAGCATTTCCAGACGGTGCGGGCGGTCGGCTACCGCTTTAGTCGCGAAGGCGAGTAGCACTCTCTACGTATTTTTTCAACACATACGGCAGGATCCCGCCGGCCCGGTAATAGGCGACTTCATTGATCGTATCGAGGCGGCAGCGCAGCGAAATCGTCTCCGTCGGGCCATCCGGGCGATGAATAACCGCACCGAATGTCAGCCCCGTCTGCAGTTCACCTTCCAGCGGCAGCAGCTCCACCGTCTCGCGGCCATCCAGCTTCAGAGTCAAACGCGTTTCACCAGCCAAAAACTGCAACGGCAGAATTCCCATCCCGATCAGATTGGAACGGTGAATCCGCTCAAAACTTTCGGCTATGACCGCCGTGACCCCCAGCAGCAGCGGCCCTTTGGCCGCCCAATCACGACTGGAGCCGGAGCCGTATTCTTTCCCGGCGATGATCACCAGCGGCACCCCATCCAGCTGGTACCTCATGGCAGCATCATAAATGGAAAGCTCCCCGCCGTCCGGAAAGTGCCGTGTATAGCCGCCTTCACGCTGCGGCACCATTTCATTGCGCAGCCGGGTGTTGGCAAAAGTGCCGCGCATCATGACTTCATGATTGCCGCGCCGGGAGCCATAGGAATTGAAATCACCAACAGCAACCCCCTGCTGTTGGAGATACCGTCCAGCCGGACCTTCAGGACGGATTGAGCCGGCCGGTGAAATATGATCGGTGGTAATGGAATCGCCCAGCAGCGCCAGAATCCGCATGGTACCGGGCAAACGCTTTTCCTCCCCGGACCGATCGCCGTGAAAAAACGGCGGTTCCTTGACGTAGGTTGAATCCAGCTGCCACGGGTAGGTGGCGGTTTCGCCAATCGGCAGCTGCTGCCAGTCATCCGTGCCGCCATAGACATCGGCATAGCCGTGAAGGAATATGTCCGGGGCAATCCGGCTCTGCAGTTCTTTAATCTCCGCCAGTGACGGCCAGATGTCCCGCAGATAGATGGGGTGGCCACTCCGCCCTATTCCGAGCGGCTGATTCGTCAGGTCGATCCGCACCGTCCCGGCCAGTGCAAACGCCACTACCAATGGGGGAGAAGCCAGCCAGCTCTGCTTGACCTGCGGGTGAATACGCCCTTCAAAATTCCGGTTGCCGGACAGGACCGCCGCCGTGGAAAGATTGCCCGTCCGGATTGCCGCATCAACCGCTTCCGGAAGCGGCCCGGAATTGCCGATGCACGTCGTGCAGCCATAGCCGACCAGATCAAAACCGAGCTGGACGAGCGACTCATACAACCCCGCCTGTTCCAGATATTCCATGACCACTTGTGAGCCGGGGGCAAGAGACGTTTTTACCCATGGCTTGACCGCCAGCCCCGCTGCCACCGCTTTTTTGGCCAGCAGCCCTGCCGCCAGCATGACTCCCGGATTGGAGGTGTTGGTGCAGGAGGTGATTGCGGCGATGACGACCGCCCCGTGGGCCAGACCCGCCCCGAACGATTCAATCGGTATCTGCAGATCGCCCTCTCCGGCAGGGATAGCTGCCGCGGCAACCTGCAGCAGATCGATCAGCGGCACCCGGTCCTGCGGTCGCCGTGGTCCGGCCAGACAGGGGACCACCGTACCCAGATCCAGCGAAACCACCTGGCTGAAAAGCGGCTCCGGAGAGTCTGAGTCGCGCCACAGCCCCTGCGCACGGCAGTAGGCTTCGACCAGCGCAGTCGTGTGATCATCCCGGCCGGTAAAGCGCAGATAGTCAATGGTTTCTGCATCGACCGGAAAGAAGCCGCAGGTGGCGCCATACTCAGGAGCCATGTTGGCAATGGTTGCCCGGTCGGCCAGCGGCAGGCTGTCGAGCCCCTGCCCGAAAAATTCCACAAACATGCCGACTACGCCGACCTTTCGCAGCAGCTCCGTAATGGTCAGTACCAGATCCGTCGCGGTGACACCGGCGTTAAGAGTGCCCTCCAGACGCACACCGACCACCTCCGGTATCAGCATCGACACCGCCTGACCAAGCATGGCAGCTTCCGCTTCGATCCCCCCCACTCCCCAGCCAAGTACGCCGAGACCATTGATCATAGTGGTATGACTATCGGTGCCCAGCAGGGTATCGGGATAGGCAACGGAATCCATCGAACCGGTGCCGTCATGCCAGACAACCTTTGCCAGATACTCAAGATTCACCTGGTGACAGATGCCGGTTCCGGGAGGGACAACCCGGAAATTATCCAGAGCATGCTGTCCCCAGCGCAAAAAAGCGTACCGCTCACGATTGCGCTCCATCTCACCGGCAACATTAAGGGCAAAGGAATCGGGAGCGCCGTAACTGTCAACCTGCACCGAATGGTCGATAACCAGGTCCACCGGAATCAGAGGATTGATCGATGCAGGATCGCCCCCCGCCCGCGCCACGGCATCCCGCAGGGCAGCAAGATCGGCCACGGCCGGAACACCGGTAAAATCCTGCATCAGCACCCGGCCCGGGCTGAAGGCTATTTCCCGCATCGAGGGGCGGGAGTCGAGCCAGTGGCCGAATGCCCGAATATCATCGAGAGTAACCGTTTGACCATCTTCGTGGCGGAGCAGATTTTCCAGCAGGATCTTCAACGAAAAAGGGAGGCGGGATACCGCACCGATCCCCGCCTGTTCCAGCGCGGGGATACTGTAGATACGATAGGTACGGTCATGTACAACCAGAGTTTTGGCCGAGTTACATGAGTCGAGCGACATGGTCGGTCTCCTTCGTGCGGGGGAGAAAATTATGTGGGGGATATCAGTTTGTTATTGATTATTCCAATTTCAAACCAAAGATGCCATCAAGGAGCCGAAGACGAGCCAGCGAAGATGGAGCCTTGATGTGGAATTGGTATTAGTGATGAAAGCGCCCTTTACGTTCTTTATGCGCCGGCGTCGGAGCTTTGTGGCAGTCGAAACAGGCCTTTTCTTCCACTTTTTTAGTTTCCAGCGGTGACTGCTGTCCACCAAGGGACGGCTGATTGTATTCGGAGGTCTGGAAGGAGAGACGCCCCCGTTCATCGCTTATGTTGGCCGGTGTGTACGTTGCCTGCCAGTTGGTAGTGATCGACACGGTATGGCACTGATCACAGCCTCCCGGCGGCGGGATACTTTTCCAGGCGGTGAACATGGTGCAGCCGCTGATGCTGACAACAGCAGTGACAATAAGTAAAAGGACATATTTCATACGATCGCTCCTATGGGGGGGGAAATCACAACAGTGCAAACAATAGCACAGAATCGGTTAAAGTACAGCCTCAAGCAAGATTCGTCTCCAGCCGCAGAACCCGTCGGATAGTGGCCGTTGTAACCCGGGCAACCTCTTCCAGCGATATTCCCCGCACGTCCGCTACCCGCTGCGCAGTTTCCATTATCCAGGCCGGGCGGTTATATACGCCGCGGTGGCGTTGCGGCGTCATGTCCGGAGCGTCGGTTTCCAGCACCAGATGCTCCAGCGGCAATTCACCCGCTATGCGCAGCGGCCTGACGGCATTATTCCAGGTGACAGTCCCGGAAATTGAGATGGCAAATCCATGCGCAATGAATTCACGCGCCATTTCCACTGAGCCGGAGAAGGCGTGCATGATGCCCCCCACGCTGTCAGCACGCTCTTCGCGCATGATCGTCATAACCCTTTGAAATGCCCGGCGGCAGTGGATAAGAACCGGCAGCCCGCAGGATACGGCTATCCGGAGCTGTTCACGAAACGCCCGTTCCTGAAGCTCCAGCGACACCTGATAGGCCGGATCAAGGCCGATTTCACCAATGGCAATCCCCTGCGGCGCGAGCTTCCGGAGGTGATCCAGGGTCTGATCCGTCACGCAGTGCGCATGCATCGGATGAATGCCATACGCCGGCATAATTGCGGGATGCTCTGCCGCAAGCGCGGCAATTCCCTTCCAGCCGTCCGGGTGTACTCCCGGGACGACAAACCCGTATACTCCTGCAGCGGCGGCATCATCCATAACCTGCAAAAGCCCGGATTTGAGTGGTTCCAGATCGAGATGACAATGACTGTCGATCAACTCAATACTCATTCAGACCTCACACAAACCACCCGAACAATCTGACCACCCGCTCCATGATCCGGATCAGTACGCCGCGCCGCTCGTGAACATCCAGCTCAACCGGTATGGCAGCATTGATCTCATCCAGCAGCAGATCCCGGATCTGACCGCCGAACTGGACGTTATCCACCACACAGTTGATCTCGAAATTACGATGGAAGCTGCGCTGATCAAGATTGGCCGAACCGATGACCGTACGCTCGGCATCGATCAGCATAACCTTGGCATGAAGAATTTCGCGATCCAGTTCGTAAATTTCCACGCCGCCCTTCAGCAGTGTAGAATACGAGCTTCTCCCGAGCAGAAGCATCAGCGGCACATCACTCCGGGCCGGCAGCAGCAGCCGGACCCGTACGCCCCGCCGGACAGCCCGCAGCAGCGAGCGAATAATGCGGGGGCCGGGCACGAAGTACGGCGTTGCAATAAGAACCTCTTCGGCAGCGGAGGCAATATTGACCTGAAACGCCTCCCGGATGTATGAACGACGCTTTCGCGGACCACCGCTGATGATGTTGACCGCAGCGTCTCCGACTTTGATGCCCGGCTGTCGCGGGTGTTCCGGTGCAGCCTTCGCGGCGCTTTCAGCTCGCTCCCCGTCCCAGGTTTCGTAGAATATTGCTTCCAGCTCGCCAACAGCATCACCGCGGACGCTGAAGCCCAGATCACGGAAGCTCTTTTTGTCAGCCACGCAGCCGGCGTACTCATCACCGATATTAAATCCCCCCAGAAAAGCCACCGTACCATCGACAATCGTCATCTTGCGATGGTCCCGCTGATCGAACCAGTAGACGCTCCGCTTGAAAGAGGGGGTGTTAAAGGGGAGTTGTTTAATGCCTTGCTTGGAAAGCTTTTTGAAATACGAAGCGGGCGTATCAAGACAGCCGATGTAATCGTAAATCAGCTTGACCGTGACTCCGCGCTGAACCGCAGCGGCCAGCTCATGCGCCAGCCCGATGCCGAGATGGTCGTTGTGTATCAGGTAATATTCCAGCAGGATCGTATGTTCCGCAGTGCGAATCGCGGCAAAAAGAGCCTCGAAGAACTGCCTCCCACCATGATAGAGCTCGACGCTGTTGTGACGGTGAGTAACCGGCAGCTCCAGAGGGCGCAGCCGCCCCAGCAGACGGATAAACCGGGGAAGTCGCTTTGTATGTTTGAAGTGATTGCTTCGCATGGAGTTCAGGGCACGCTATGCAACCGCTATTGTCAAGCGCCCGACTGTAGCGATTTCCGCTGTCATAATATCACCACTCCGCACCTGTCCGACCCCGGCAGGGGTACCGGTCAAAATAACGTCGCCCGGCTCCAGGGTAAATATGGCCGAGATATGGGCAATGATCTGCGGGATACGGTTGATCATATCGGCGGAGGTGCCGTTCTGGCGCCCCTCACCGTTGACCGCAAGTTTCAGGTTCAGCGCATGGGGATCGGCCACCGCAGCTGCCGGAACAAAGTCGGACAAGGGACAGGCGGTATCAAACCCCTTGGCAATTTCCCACGGCAGCCCTTTGGTTTTCAGTTGATTCTGTACATCGCGCAGCGTCATATCGATGCTCACACCGTAGCCGGCAACGTGCTCCAGCGCCCTGTCCGTCGTCACGTTGCGCACTTGTGTGCCGATCAGTACCGCCAGCTCGACTTCGTAATGACACTCCTGCGAATATGCGGGTATCCGCACCGTCTCACCATCACCAATTACCGACGAGGCCGGTTTCATGAACAGCACCGGCGCCGCCGGGGTCTCGTTGCCCAGTTCACGGGCATGTTCAGCATAGTTACGCGCCAGACAAACGATCTTGCCGATGGGGAATTCCTGGTTGGTTGCGGGGATTTTTACGGTTTTCACGGGACCTCCGTTAGTTCGAAAATATTTTTTGTTATCAGGGCAAAGCCAAAACAATTTCTCTGAAGCTGTTCAGCCCGGCCTCAAGGTTATCAATAATTTCCCCTGCAAGTTCATCCGGTTCCGGCAGGTTGTCCAGGTCGGCCAGACTCTTGTCTTTCAGCCAGAATATATCCAGGCTGGTTTTATCCCGGCTGATTATCTGGTCATAGTTGAATCTGCGCCAGCGCTCCTCAGGATTATTCTGCTCATCCCAGATATCAGTGCGTGCATGGCGGTTTTGCGGGTTGTAACAGGCGATAAATTCCTGCAAATCGTCAAAGCGAAGCGGCTTCTTTTTCAGGGTGTGGTGAATGTTGGTACGGTAGTCATAATACCAGATCTCTTTTGTCCAGGGGTTGGGGCTTGCCTCGCGGTTATCAAAAAAGAGTACGTTCGCCTTCACGCCGTTGGCGTAAAATATGCCGGTCGGCAGGCGTAAAATGGTGTGCAGATCGGTGGTTTCCAGCAGTCTTTTCCGTACCGTTTCACCCGCGCCACCTTCAAACAGCACGTTGTCCGGCACAACCACAGCGGCGCGGCCGGTGGTCTTCAGCATGGTGCGGATATGCTGCACAAAGTTGAGCTGTTTGTTAGAGGTAGTAGCCCAGAAATCCTGACGGTTATAGGTCAAACCGTCTTTTTCCTGTTCTCCCTCTTCATTGGTGAAGCTCATGGCGCTCTTCTTGCCGAATGGGGGATTTGCCAGGACATAGTCATAGCGTTTGCCGCCGTCCGCTACCAAAGCATCATTGGGAGATAAAGCGCTCTCGCCGTCAATTTCGCCGATATTGTGCAGAAACATATTCATCAGACAGAGGCGTCGGGTATTGGCAACGATCTCATTCCCTTGAAAGGTCTCATGCTTGAGAAAAACTTTCTGCAGCTTGTTGAGCTGGTAGTTTTTCGGCTCGGTAAGAAAATCATAGGCCGCCAGAAAGAAACCGCCGGTGCCGCAGGCCGGATCGGCAATGGTTTTGCCCGGCTCAGGGCGCACACATTCAACCATGGCACGAATTAAGGCACGTGGAGTAAAATACTGCCCCGCTCCTGACTTGGTATCTTCGGCATTCTTCTCCAGCAGACCTTCGTAGATGTCCCCTTTCACATCCGCGCCCAACATCACCCAGTTGGTTTCGTCCACCATGTCGATCAGGCGGTAGAGCTTGGCCGGATCCTGGATCTTGTTCTGCGCTTTGGTGAAGATCTGCCCGAGCATCCCCTTTTTGGCTCCCAGTTCACGCAGCAGCGTCACATAATGAACTTCCAGTTCAGCGCCGCGCTTGGCTTTCAGGCTTTGCCAGCTGTACTCGGCTGGAATCCCCACGTTGCGGTTGTAGGGCGGGAGGCTGTACTCATCAGCCATTTTGAGGAAGATGAGGTACGTGAGCTGTTCCAGGTAATCGCCATACCCCACGCCGTCGTCACGCAAGGTGGTGCAGAAACTCCAGACTTTGGAGATGATGGATACGCTGTTGTTTGTCATGGAGTGCCCTTTGTTATGTATCGTTGTTTTGAACTTGTGGGTTTCTCCGGGATAGTCATGAGTATCGCCCCTTTTTCAAGAAGCGGTTGGAGCACTTCCAACCGGAAATGTTCTCGATCCTTCATCCCCACGAAAAGCTGAATCTCGCCTCTGCTTCTGGGAACGCGGCAATATTCGAGCACGAGACCTTCCCGTTTGACTTGCGGGGTCGCTTGCGGGGTCGCTTGCGGGGTCACCGCACCCGCAATAGCCGTAAAACTTGGAATAGAGACGGTCACCCGGAAAATCTGTTCTTCTTGCAGTAAAGGATCGTGGCCGGCAAACGCCTTGGCATATCTGAAAAGATTCCGCACACCGGAGCCGAGCTCCTCAGCACGCTCAATTTCCTTGAACATCCGTGCAATAACCGGGTTTTTGGGAGAAGGCGAAAAGTTCATCGGATCAATCAATCCGGTGCCGTGAGGATTATTGCTGTTTTCAGTGGTCACACGGTCTCGGTTAATGATCAGTTTTGCAGGGAACGGATTCAAGTATTCACGATGAATAAGCATATTGGCAATAACTTCTCTAAAAATACGGTCGCGCAAACTGATTCGCAAATCGCCCTCAAGGTAGAACGGATCGGCGACATGCTTGGCCACAAAAGCCATCAGGCGGTCATAGCTTTCGATCAGATTGGTGCGGATGTCGTCACGGTCATCGTATCGATCAACATTGTGTACACGCAAAATGGCATCAGTGCGGTGGTGGGGGACAACGCTCAGAATAACCTCGTCCTGCCCGAACAGCAGCACCGCTGCCATGGAAAAACCTTCCTCGCCGGTCAGGTAATCCTTCTGAAACAACCGGGCGCTCTTAAGCAGCGCCATATCATCAAGTTGCGCCCATGGATGGTCATAACGCTGCAGGCGGACCAGTTTGCGTACCCGCTCGATCAGGTCGGTACGCAGATCGCCAAGCTCAACAAACGGATAGATGCGGTTCTCGCTGTAGGCGGTCTGTTTGCGCAGAAACAGTTCCGCTACCTGCTGTGAATTGCTGGTGATGTCGAAATCACCATCTCCGTTGCGGTCAAAGATGCGGCCGTTGCAGGTATGCACCTGAGAGCTTTCCGGCACGGAAAGCGCCAGAACAATGCGCCCATCCAGCTCAACCTCTTCCGGAGCCAAGTACATGGGGGGATTGATCTTCTGGGTATTATGGAGCGCCGTTATCAGATCAGCCTTGATTCGGGGCACAGCGTCCGACTCGATACCGCAGACTGTGCCCTTGTCGGTAATGCCGAGCAAAAGCGTACCGCCATGACGATTCAAAAAAGCGCAGATGGTTTCATAAACGTCACGATTCAGCTTTTCGCGGGACTGTTTGAATTCAAGCGTTACTCCTTCGCCCTGACGGATCAGTTGTTCGAGATGCTGGGGAGTCATGGTTTTGCCTTTGATGGTGATTTCGTTGTTGCTCCTACCGTCATGAGGCACACTGGCGGAGCGGAGCGGAGACCGTGTGCCGCCGCGTGTTGGGTAAAGTAACCAGGGATATCCTGAAGTTATTTTCAATTAGTTTAATTTTCATTTCTTCCTCCAGGTAGTTTACTTTTTTCTGCTCAACAGGGCCGAGGCGCATGGTGTGCTGCCGAGTGGTTAAATGCTGGTTCATTACATTCTTGAAATACGCCTGAGAAAATAAAATTCTCCATCTGTTTCGACAGATATGTCACCAAATTTTTCTACAACAGCTTGAGGTCTGCTTTGTGTTGCAGTGCTCAATAGTTGCTTGGCAAGGTTCTCAGGTTGGTCGACAACATTTCGGAGGACTTTTACAAATAGTTTATGACAAAATCTGTCTGGGCCTATGTTTTTGATACGATTGCCTTGCTTGTCGTATTCACTGCAACTCCACCCGACATTGTCTGCGTCATTTTGGTTATTGCCAATAACTTCAAAATGCCCAACCTGCTGACCTTTGATTTTCCAAACTTGCTTTGTCTTGCCTGATCCGCTTTTTAATTTTTCGTTCGAGGTTAACGGGAGCCCTTGCGTGACGACTCTAGCCTCCAATTTGCTGATCAACAACTTCGGTCGCTTGTCAGCTGCGAATGAATTTGATGTAACGAGAATTAGGGCAACAAGAGATACACCGATTCGATTCATTCTGGTTTTCCTCCGTTTTTCATTTACTCAACTTGTTGTTCACCGGTTCACGCGCGTGCGCCTGAACCGGTGAACTTCCCAAATTGAACATTTATCCTTTCGAACAAAGCTCCTCAAAAACGATCAATAGATACATCATATATCCCCAGCAGTGACCGCTTCAAAAGTCCCTCAATAATCACTTCTGAGTGTATAAACCACGCACTCACAAATATCAGCAAATTTACATGGTTTTTCAGACAATAAGGCCGGGAATGACGTCAAAATGCCGGTCAATAGTCAATAGCGAGTACGAATGTTCCAGCACCAAAGTGGTGATAATAATATCTGGCAGTGGCAAAGTATGCCCTTTTTACGCAGTTGGGACAACAACTGCCCTGCCTTGACCCACAGGTCTCCGGTC
The DNA here is from genome assembly GCA_043743795.1 of Geobacteraceae bacterium. Classification (GTDB taxonomy): domain Bacteria; phylum Desulfobacterota; class Desulfuromonadia; order Geobacterales; family Pseudopelobacteraceae; genus JACRCG01. The sequence goes on along the minus strand of JAYTVV010000175.1, from coordinate 34,074 downwards.
ATTTCAAGCTGTGGTATAGCCTAAAACGCCTTCAGAAACTGAGTTTCTTCGTGAGGGTTTTAATTCCCTGAAGAAGCTCAAACACCACCCCGCACGTCACGATATCTCCCTGCACAAGTGCAGCTTCCACTTGCATGGCCACTTGGGACGGCCTGCCTCTGAAGAAATCAATCCAGGCGCAGGTATCGGGCAAAATTTTATTCACCATGATAGCGCTCCCGCTCTTCGGCGGCTTTCATTTCAAGCTCCTCTTCCTGCTCCCAATCATACTCAATCTGAACTTTGCCGCCCAGATCAAGCAGAGCTTGCATCCTCTGGCGACGCACATAATCCTCCATTACCGTGACAATGGCTTTGGACTTTTGCCCGGAAAGCTGCTGTACCTCTCTGATGAGGTCATCAGGTATGTTCAATGTAGCACGCATATAACGCACCTCCATTATATGCTATTACTACATGCGTATTGGAATGGGTGGTCAAGGTGGTTTGCCGGAAGCAAAACAAAAAGCCGCCCGATCAGACAAGCGCTGAGCCGGACGGCTTTGAACGTCACCATCGCTATGCTACACCCACCATCACAACAGGCTCTCACCGGTCATCTCCAACGGCTGTGCCAGCCCCAGCATCTTCAGCATTGTCGGCGCCACATCCGCCAGGCGGCCACCTTCGCGAAGCTTCACACCTTTGCGATTTTCATCCACCAGCACCAGCCAGACCGGGTTGGTCGTATGGGCGGTGAACGGCTCGCCGTTTTCATCACACATCTGCTCGGCGTTGCCGTGGTCGGCGGTGATCAGCACCGCTCCACCAAGCTCCTGTACCCGTGCCACCACGCGGGCCGCACAGGCATCCACCGTTTCAACCGCCTTGATCGCCGCCGCTTCGACACCGGTGTGGCCGACCATGTCGCAGTTGGCAAAATTGAGAACCACCACGTCATACTGATCCTGATCCAGCAGTTTCAAGAGTTTGTCCGTCACCTGAACGGCGCTCATCTCCGGTTTCAGGTCATAGGTGGCAACTTCTTTCGGTGACGGAATCAGGGCCCGGTCCTCTCCCGGAAAGGGAGTTTCCACGCCGCCGTTGAAAAAGAAGGTGACATGGGCATATTTTTCCGTTTCAGCAATGCGGAGTTGTTTCAGTCCGGCATCGGCCAGCACGCCACCGAGGAGATTACTCAACTCTGTTGAGCCAAAGGCAATCGGCAGACCAAAGGTGGCGTCATATTCGGTCAGACAGACATATTCGGCCAGTTTTGGCCGGTTCCGGCGCTCAAAGCCATCGAAATCGTCGAGGGCCAGAGCCCGGGTAATTTCCCGGGCGCGATCGGAGCGAAAGTTGAAGAAGATGAAACCGTCACCATCCAGTATCTGGCCGACCGGCGCACCCTGTTCACAGATCACCGCAGGAAAGACAAATTCGTCGTATACCTTGGAGGCGTAGCTCTGCTCAATGGCATCTTTTGATGAAACACACAGTTCACCAAGGCCGTGTACCATGGCGTTGTAGGCCTTTTCCACCCGATCCCAGCGAGTATCACGATCCATGGCATAATAGCGGCCCATGACCGTGGCGATTTTTCCGGTACCGATGCGGGCTATCTCCGCTTCCAACTGTGCCAGATATTCTGCACCGCTTTGTGGTGGTGTATCGCGACCATCCAGCAGGCAGTGGACAAAAACGTCGGTGAGCCCTTCCCGCTTGGCCAATTCCAGCAGTGCAGAGAGATGGGTGTTATGGGAATGGACACCACCGTCGGAAAGCAGGCCGGACAGGTGCAGCCTGCCTCCGGATGCCTTCACTTTGGTAATGCACTCCAACAGGACCGGATTGGCAAAGAAGTCACCATCCAGAATTGATTTGGTTACCCGTGTCAACTCCTGGTACACGATCCGGCCGGCCCCCAGATTCAGGTGCCCGACCTCAGAATTGCCCATCTGCCCTTCCGGCAGACCAACCGCCATGCCGGAGGTTTTAATCGGTACATGCGGGTACTCATTCAGATATTTCGTCAGGTTAGGGGTTTTTGCCAGAGCAACGGCGTTGTGAGCCGGGCTGGGATTAATCCCCCACCCGTCGAGAATCATGAGAAGTAATGGTTTTTTTGGCATGTGTCCTCCGCTTTAAATATAGGTACGATTACTTTATCGCATATTTTGAGCTGCGGGCGATTATACCGCCAGGAATCATTTTGTGCATGTGAAATTGAGTATACATAACTATTTTATCATGTTGGCTGGTGGTAAACGCATATCAGCCTGACGGACCCTGCGGCTTTTCAACCCGCAGTCTGGACAACGTTTTTCCGGCATCAACCGCTGACAGGTCTCGCACCAATAAACGAGCCCTTCACTGCCGCACATCCGGCATGTTGTCATAGCTTCTGTTTCGCTGCAGACACCTGTTTTTTTGTCCATTTTTACGCTTCCTTCTCCGACTGTTGAACCGCCGCCGGTTACCTGCATAGTGCCGCCATGACTGAATTATACTCTGAACGTCCCGGGTTGAACATTGGCACTTATGCCGTCAAATATCCGCTGCCGATATCATCTGTGGGGGAGTATACTGGTTTTGCAGAGGATTTCATGCCCGGTCATATCCGTTGGATGGTATTGGCTTGTGCCCAGTCAGGAGAACGTCAGATGCCGATCTTGTCCCCCTACATAGCGCCGGATTTTAGCCATCCTGATTTGGCAGCCGCTCCCGCGGCGCGCTTTGCGCCTGCTCCGGCCGACGGAGTGCTCCCGGGGAATTTTCATGCGACATCCAACCATCCCGAATATGTTCGTCTTGCGGACGGACGGTGGCTGATCGCCCGGGAAAGCCGGATGGATGCCGTATTGGTGCTGCGCGGGGAAGATCTGGATGTCGTCGAACCGCGAAGGGTCATAAAAGGTGATCGGGTGGCGCTCGGCAGGAGCGAAAACGGGGAGGAGGGTATTTATGTACATACGACCGGATTCTCCCGGCCGGACACGGCTGGCGACAAGTTCGCCTTCCGCACCCGCGGCACCCGGGAAACCCCCTTTTCCCGTTCCTACGACGAGCTGTACCGCATTCTACGCCATGACCGGGAGCATGGTTACATCGTCTGGGTGCTCGGACCGGCGGTGGCCTTTGACAAGGACAGCCGCGATGCGATGCAGTTTATGGTCGAACAGGGATACTGTCATGCCCTGATGGCGGGTAATGCCCTGGCTACCCATGATCTGGAGGCGGCCCGTTTTCGCACCGGCCTCGGCCAGAACATCTATACCCAGGAGCTTCAGCCGCGTGGCCATTACAACCATCTGGACATTATCAACGAGGTGCTCCGCTCCGGCTCGATCCGGAAAGCTATTCAGGAGTTGGCCCTTGGCGACGGCATTATCGCCGCCTGTGAGCACCAGGGGATTCCCTACGTGTTGGCCGGTTCCATCCGCGATGACGGCCCGCTCCCCGGCGTGATCGTCGATTCCCGAAAAGCCCAGGATGCCATGCGCGTTCATGCCCGCAGAGCTACCACCGTAATCGCGCTGGCAACCCAGCTCCATACGATCGCCTTCGGCAACATGGTGCCGGGCTACCAGGTTGCTCCGGACGGGACGCTGCGGCAGGTGTTTTTTTATGTGGTGGATATGACCGAATTCAGCGTCGACAAACTGGCTAATCGCGGATCGATGCAGGCGATACCGATCCTGACCAATGCCCAGGATTTCATGGTCAATCTCCGCCACAACCTGGAGTGATGGAAAGGAGTGGGGTATGGGCAGAACTATTCAGATCATAGGAGTTCCAATCGATCTGGGGCAGAGCCAGCGCGGCGTCGACATGGGACCGGCGGCGATGCGTTATGCCGGTCTGGCGGCCGAATTGACAGCACTCGGATACCGGATCATCGATAGCGGCAATATAGAGGTGCCGATCCGCGAAACGTTGACGGAGGAGCATTCACAGCGCTACCTCCCGTCAATATGCAGAACCTGCCAGACCACCTATGAGCTCGTGCGGGGAGCGGTGGCCCAGGGGCATATTCCGCTGCTCCTGGGGGGTGATCATACCCTGGCTATCGGCAGTATCGGCGGCAGCACCCACACAGCGCCGGCCGGACTGATCTGGGTCGATGCCCACGGCGATTTCAATACGCCGCACACAACCCTCACCGGCAATATCCATGGCATGACGCTGGCGCTGCTGCTGGGAGACGGCTATCCCGGGCTGGTCGATGTCGGCCGCCCCGGCCCCAAACTGCAGCCCGAGGATGTTGTGATGCTCGGCATCCGCGACCTGGACCCGGAAGAGCGGATCAGGCTCAGAAAGAGCGGTATAACGGTCTATACGATGCGTGATATCGACGAACGGGGGATCGGAGCTGTTACCCGCGAAGCACTGGAGCGGCTTGAACACTGCGACCGGCTGCACGTAAGCCTTGATATGGATGCCCTCGATCCTCTGGTCGGTCCGGGGGTCGGCACCACCGCTCCCGGCGGCCTCACCTGTCGCGAGGCACAGTTGCTGATGGAGATCGTCGCCGACTCCGGGCGCTGCTGCGCTCTCGACATTGTCGAGATCAACCCGATCCTCGACCGGCACAACCGGACCGCCCGGCTGGCGGTGGATCTGGCCGCGTCGCTGTTCGGCAAGCGCATATACTGACGGCCTGAGAGAGAATACCTGACGATGTTGAACAAGGGTGTGGCGGAGGTTTTAGATGTCGGTGGGGAATAGGAGGGGGCGCCGCCTGTGGTGCCCTCTCTCAATGATGATACGGCTCGCCATTCAGGATCGTAAAGGCACGGTAGATCTGCTCCAGCAGGAAGGCCCGCACCATCTGGTGGGTAAACGTCATTTTTGACAACGCCAGGAGCTTGCCGCGTCGCCGGAATTCTTCGGAGAAGCCGTAGGCCCCGCCAATGACAAAGATCAGCTCGCCAATCCCGCAGTCGCGTTGTTTACCGACAAAGGCTGCCAGTCCGGGTGAGTCCATCTGTTCGCCCCGTTCATCCAGCAGGATCAGGGTTGCACCGGGCGGGATCTGCTTCTCCAGCCGTTCGCATTCCCGGCGGCGCATTTCTTCCGCTTCGGCACCCTTCTCGTCGCGGATATCGATCAGCTCCAGGGGCGAGTAACGGCGGATGCGACCGGCGTATTCGTCGATCGCATCCTTAACCCACGGGTCACGGCTTTTTCCGACCCACAATACTTTGATTTTCAATAATCCGATTCCTTGCGGGACGCCTTGATTTCCGGCGGCAGTTCCATCTCTGGTGCCATGCCCCACAGGCCGTCCAGATCATAATATTTGCGGATCTGGTCATGGAAGATATGTACCAGCACGTCGCCGTAATCCATAACTATCCATTTGCCATCGTTAGCACCTTCAATATCATTGACCTTGCCGTATTTTTTCAGGCCGGTGCGGATATTATCGGCTATTGCCTGGTTCTGTTTGTCGGAAGAACCGGAAATGATCACCATGTAATCGGCAATCGACGAGATCCGTGAAATGTCGCGCACACAGATATCATAGGCCTTTTTGTCATAGGCCAGTTCAGCGCACATGAGGGCACGTTCACTGGGGGTCAGGGTCGTTTTTTCAACTGTTTTGGTTTTTTTTATCGGCATCGGTGATAGATCCTTTGGTTCGAGATATATGCAGCTACATCGGGTGGTACAAACCGGGTGATATCGGCTCCAGCGGCGGCAAGACGGCGGATTTCCGTTGAAGAAAGCTCCTGCGGTGTGCCGGTGATAAAAATAGTGGCAGTACCGGACCTATGCCTCAAGCAGTTCGCCTTGGAGTCGCGGGAGAACTCCTGCCTGACCGCGTCAGGCAGCGCGTCATGTGGATTGACAATCGGACAGTCGGGGCGCTCCGCTACGATCAAATTACACGAAGAAAAAATCTCCCGGTAACGATACCAGCTTCCGAGCTCCAGAAACGAATCTCCGCCGATGATAAAAAACAGCTCATCACCCGGAAATTGCTCCCGAAACAGCCGGATCGTGTCTATGGAATATGACTTGCCGCCCCGCTCCGCTTCGACCGTTGAGATCTCAAAATACGGCCTGTCGGCGATAGCCATGCTGACCATGGCCGAGCGGCACTCAAATGAAACATCGCCCGCGACCGGTTTATGCGGCGGGTCGGCCGCCGGAATAAAAATAACCCGGTCAAGCAGGCAGGCTGTTCTCGCCTCTTCGGCAATACGCAGATGGGCATTGTGAATCGGGTTGAAGCTGCCACCCAACAGGCCGATTCTCATGTCATCAGAATTTTGTTCTTGATGATAAGCATCTCAAACGCCAGTGATGCCTTGTACACCAGTTTCTGCAGCTCCAGCAGCCGCGTACCGAGTGCATCCATCTCAGCCGAGACGACGACGACGGCCACGACTTTCTTGAGCATGACTATCGGCAGCACCAGCAGCGGTGTACCGGAACCGACCATCAATGATTTGAGCAGCTGCATGTTTTCGGGCGTCTGAATCAGAGTGCCCATGGCAAACTGGCGGGTTTCGAGTACATCCCTCATCACAGACGGTTTACTCAGGAGAATGGTCAGGTTTTCCAGTTCGTCAATGCGCTTGCCTGCGGCAACGCCGCGCCAACCGACCGCCATGTTGCTGCGAATAATAAACAAAGCGCCGAGCGTGAACTCCTGACCGAGATATTTAATAAACGTTGCGGCAATCTGGTCACGATTTTTTGCAGAGGCAAACTCTATCGAAAGGCGATCAACCGAATACCGCTCCACGCTTTCAAACGTCGCCAGGGGATCAATATCATGGCCGGGAATGCTGGCAAACCCCTCGAAATCAAGCGGAATTTCTATATTGAGCAGCTCTCCGCTGTCGCTCATCATCGGAATTTCAATTTTTTCAGCTTTTTTTACGGTTTCAGCAACGGGGGCATGCCTCCGCTTGTTGGCAAGTTCACCTTCTATCCTGATGTAACGGATATCGCCCCGGATTTGATAATATTTTGAAAGTGCCGAGGTAATCCGTACATCCGGCACGATATGCGGATGTACAACACAACCGGTGACAAAAGCCACCTCGTCGATTGCCTTGAAATCGGTCGGATCCGCCATGGCCAGAGCCAGCTTTTTGCCATCGGCTTTGATCGGGATAACGCGATATTTACCTGCCAACTCCGCCGGCACCAGAGCCAGCACTTCAGGAGGTACAAGTGACATCGCCCGGGGTGAAACCGCCGGAACGCCCAGTTTCCGGCTCAAAAAACGGCAGAGCTGCTCATCGGTTATAAACCCCAGCTCAACCAGAGCGCTGCCCAGCTTGATGCCGAATATAATCTGACTTTTGAGTGCTTCATCGAGCTGTTCCGGAGTAATCAGCTTTTCATTCAGAAGCAGTTCGCCAAGCTTAATCGCCATTTAAGATACCTCGTTGGTATACAACACTACAGAATCTGCGGTTTGAGCAGCGTACCCCTGATCGGCACGGTATAGACTCCCGGAGAGGTCATAAACCTGGCCAGCAACATGAAAACCAGCTTCTGTTTTTCCAGAAACTCCGGTTTGGGCATGATTTCCATACTCATGTTGAGCGGTGTAATCCCGGCGTTGGCCCCCGAAGGAATATCACCCGAAAGCCGCATGTAAATACCGTTTCCTTCCAGTGTAAAGCTCTCAAGACGGGCCTTACTGTCACTGACCCGTATCATCCCCTGCGTTTTCAGGTTGGCTGCATCGGGCAGCGGAAAAGCTCCCAGCTTGACGCCGGAAAATTCAAGCTGCTTTATCTCCAGCTTCAAATCGCCATTCAAGCCCTTCGCGTTCCGCTGCAATGAACCTTTGCTCCACAGGATACCGGCAGCTTTCGCTCCCAGAACGCTTTTGAAAAACGGAATGTCGGCCAGCGCGATTCCATCTGCGTCAAGATTTAGAGCAGCCGTACCATTCAGAGCGTATCTGACGTCCATCTGCCCTTTTCCAATCGTCAGTCCACCGGAAACAACAGCCTTCCCGGCAAGCAGCGGAAGCAGGAGCGGCCTGATCTGCAACCGCTCGCACCCAAGCAGTGGTCCCGACTCTGACGACAACATCATAGTATCCCATGCCAGACCGGGAAGGACTGTTTTGTGAACTGCGGGGGATAGCGTTAGCCCCTGTCGAGACAGAACCTGGGCAAGCAGGGCGTCGATACGTGCTGTCGGGAAGAGCAGGTAACAGAACAGGATAAACAGAGCAGGGACAGCAGCCAGAAGCCCTGCTCGTTGAGCCAGCAGTCGAGATTTCAAGGCTTCGCCTGAACCGGTGCCGGCTTGAGAAGCGCCAGAATCAGCGTGACATCGCACCGGGACGGATCATCAAGGCGCACCTTCACATTGCTTTTTTTAATAACCAGCGGCCGACTCCCTTTTTCGAGTCGATACAGGAGATTGGCGGCTTCGTTAAGCGTCAGGCTTTCAATGCGAATATCTGCGGCATCCTCGCTAACGCCGCTCCGCTCTTCACCCTTGAGCGGTACGATTTTAACGGACTTCCCTTTGATGCCGGTATCTTCAATAATTTTTGCGGGTGAATCATCCGGACGGAGCGAAGCCATGCGGCCGCTCAACTGGTCGGAGGACTGACGGGCCGCTTGATAGGCAACCTTGAGCGGCAGCAATTCCTTCAATACCGTTTCCCGGCTCGTACGTTTTTTTTCAAGCGCCTGTACTTTTGCATTCAATGCGGACCAGCCCACTGCTGCTGCCAACAGGGCAATCAGGACATAGCCGCACCACAGGCGGGTCCGACCGTCAAGGTCCTGCCACTGCTCGCGGATGATTTCAAGGATTCTCATTTCGTCCCCTCCTTGAGGGTACCCGTCAGACTGAACGTGACGGTACCATCCGGGCGGCTCTTGACTTCACCCAATTCAGAAGAGACCAGCAATGGCGCCAGCGTCGTCTTGAAGTCATTAACCGACTGGGCAGAGCGCGCATCACCCTTTATCCGCAGACTGCGCCCCTCCAGCTCGGCCTCATAGAGCCCGTTGATCGTGGTACCTTTAGCGTCAGCCAGTTTTTTCAAGAGGTCGAGATAGCCGCTTGAACTTTCGACTCCGGCCAGTTTCTTGATCTCGCCCTTGATTTCAGACAATTCGTCAACAGCCTTGGTTCGAGCAGGGAAAACGTCACGATAGATCGCGGTGATGGATTTGTTGAGTGACGTTATATCAGCTGCTGCTGCACGGTACTGGAGACCTTTGTTTACAAACAACAGCGCAAGTACGGTCGCCGTCAGTACCCCGGTCATAATCAGTTTTTTGCGGAGTCTGGCGTCTCCGGCAGTCCAGGCCAATTCTCCCTGTCGAAAATCGGGGAGTGTACCGGCAAAACCTGCCTGTGCCACAGCGTACAGTCCTGCCAGTTGCTGAAATGTTTCATCATTTTTGAACAGCTGTCCCAATTCCGGCGGCACTTCGACTGTTTCTACCGGCACCGGCAATGTGTCACAGCCGGTAAGCTCATGCGCCGCTGATCCAATCAGGCACAGTCGTGGCGGCAGTGAAACGCCTGAAAGCTCCAGCGCAGACAGCGTCGCTGCTATCATTGAGTCGGTTACAGCTGAATTAAAGGTACGGAAATAGGTCATCCGCCCGCCATTCATCAGCGACAGCGTGCTTCCGTCACAAACGGCGCAGTCGGAGGGAATTCCGGGGAATTTTGACAATGCAAACGGGAGTGCAGTAACAACCTGAGGCTCAATACCCGCTTCACGGAACTGTGCAATTGCGGCACTGACATCACTTTTACGAGCCCACAGGGCAAGAAAATGACCTTCGCCGGCAGGCAGAACCTCCAGCGCAAGATCTTCAACCGGCAGGGCAATGTCGCCCTGTAACTGGACTGGGAGGACTTCACGCACTTTGCGGAGGTCATTAAACGGAAGTGCAATGGTGCGCTGCGCAAACAGAGCCGGCGACAGGCAGAGTATTACCCGTGGGGTTCCGGTCATTTTGTCAGCTATGTTGCGGACGGCATCAGCCAGCGGCCACTCTTCAGTCAGCTCAATTGAAGCGGCTCCAATCAGCTCCGCAGAACGCCTGGACACACCAAAATGAGCTACGGTCAGCCGTTTTTCTTCCGTCTGTAAAATCAGATAATCCATGGTACGCTGCGCCCTCGCCGACCGATGTATGTAGATTACGGATTGTGTCAGTATTCCTGCCACGATAAAACTTCCGGTGTCCCGCCGGACAGCCGCACAACCGCCTCAACGGTTCTCCCGGCATCCTTTACACGGGCAACGGAAGTTATTCTAAAGAGATTACCTTTGACACTGATTTTGCCGCCCATCCCGGTAGCAATAGCATCCATTCCCGGCACACGTGAAAGCTCACCTGTTGATTTAAAGGGCTGTAGGCGTCGTTCTTCCATAATACGCTCCGCCATCCGATCGTCAATACGATCATCAAGGGCGGCAAGAATTTCTTTGGCAGCGGTATTTATATTGACCGTTGCCAGCGGCGATCCGGCCTGATCGGAAAAAATCGTCAGATACGGCCGCAGCTTATCAAGCGTTTCCGGCGTTATCCCTTTGATCAAGGAGAGTTCCGTTACGGTCATCAGCTTGCCATTGCGGGCACTATAAGCCGGTTTCAGTGTCCGGTAATAAGATGATTCAACGCCGCCGGATCGCGGCATATCATCGGTATCAACCCAGTCAGCAACGGCACTCCAGATATCTCCCTGCAGCTTCAGACGCGTACCAAGCCGCTTCAAAGCTGCCAGCGTGAACGGTTCGTACTCCCCATTTGGCTGCACCAGACCGTTAACGTTGATCCTGCCGCTTTCTTCGCTGATCGTGATTTCCAGCGAACCGACCTCATCATCCAGCTTGAGCGGTGTGGCCCAGCGGTCGGTAAGTGCAGTGTACGAGCGCCCTGAAAGGCCTGCCTGCAACAGTTTTGCACCGCCCGTCACACCTGATTCCGCCAGTATTGAGGCCTGCTGCCCGTCACGAAAGCCACGGCTGAGCGAGGTATCCACATACACCTGATGGATCATTTCGACTAGAATTGCCACCATCAACGCGGTGACAACCAGAGTCAGAATCAAGGCGAAACCGGATTCGCTTTTCAGTCGTCCGGTCATAAGCCATTCACCCGCGGGGTAGAGAGCACCGAAAACTGCACCGGCTTCCCCTCCTCCTCAACCTGCACGGTGACCCGCACACCCTTCGGCAATACGTTATTTATCGCTGTATCCCAGCTTTTAACCCACTTTGAGCCGTCATAGCACTCAACCAGGAAGGAGCTGATCTGCTCCATCTGCGGATACGCGGGAATTACTGCCTCTTCGGAAAACAGGTCCCGTTCCTGGCGCATCAACGTACGTTTTTTATCTTTTTCTACCAGCCGATACGTAATGGCAACGATACCAGACTCGCTGCGATTCTGTCCAGCGGGCGGAGCCAGCGTAGTCAGCTCCAGGGTTGATGATTGGGCACCGAAATTATCACGGTCTTCAACCACAAAACGCAGACGCTTGTCGGTACGGTTAAAGAGTGCCGATGAAACTTCACGGCGTATCAGATCAAGAGTAGCACCGAGTTCACGGCGCGATTCCATGCCGGCCGACGCCCGGTCCCGCGCACGCATGACGCCAAAATAACTTCCATAAAGTGCCGTCGAAAGGATGCCGAGCAGAACTACTGCGATCAAGACTTCCAGCAGCGTGAAGCCGCTATTTCGGGAGATATCGGACAAGCGTCACCTCCCTGCCGTCACTGCCGCGTCGTACCTTGATAACCAGTTTTTGCAGACCGGGCATATCAGTCGGCAGCAGATCAGCTTTCCAACTCAGTTCCGGATGGGAAGGGGCAAAGGTTCCTTCACCCGTGGCCGGCGCCTGTTCCAACTCTGCCATACGATTTCGAGCCAGTAGTGTTAATGTTGTATTATCGCGCTCATTGGCTATGATCCCCAGATGATAATTAACCGACCCGAGAACCGTAAGAATGACACCGGCCATTATTGCCAGCGACACCATTACTTCAAGGAGCGTAAAACCTGAAGCGCTAGCTTTCATGGCGGATCCTCGTGGTATCCCTCGAACGCTTTAACCTTACCGCCTGACGGAAATACCATCACAGTCCAGAATTGGCCCGCCGCAGAGCGAAGATGAATGGTAACAAAGTCTCGCACTCCCGCCACGCCTACATCGACCCTCAATTGACCGTCACTGACTTTGCCCAGCCTCGGTATCCGCACATCGGCAAGGGTAATCCCCTCTTTAACCGGCGCTTTTTGTAAAAGCGGGTCGGAAGGCTCTTTAGCACCGCCGTCAGCGCCGATTTCAAAGACCTTTATGGATTCTGTCCCTGGAGCCAGGGTGAGATAGTAACCGGTTCGGGATGTTGCGGCCTTCTCTTGTATATACCGCAGAGTTGAAGCGAGAGTCCGGGCCGAGATTTTCAAATTTTCCTGATCTGATGAAGGGAGTCGCGGAACGACCAGCAACAGTACCATGCTGATGATAACCAACACCACCGCAATTTCAATCAGTGTAAAACCATTCTGATTGCAACCGCTGGTATTCAGCAGAGGGGCATCTGAATTGAAGGCGTGCCGCCGTTTCATCAGCCTATGCCATTGCAAGTATGCGCGCCAGCTCTTCGCCAAAAAGCCGTTTTTGCCATTCTCTCATTCCGGCAATACCATCCAGTTCCTCCATCGCGGCAGATTCTGTATCGGCAACCGCTTCAAGCAGCCAGTTAGGAGCCAGCACACCCGGGTCAAGACCCAGTTCGCGGCTGCATCGTTCCCGCCAGATTTTCAGCTCCTTCAACCGTTCCTTAACCCGCTCCAGCACCTCTTTTTTCGCGCTGCGAGGAAACCGGGGCAATTCATTTTCAGGTGTCGCAGCTCCTCGCTCAACGGCAGACAAAAGACCTGCTCCGTGCCGCTGAAGCTGCCCGGGAGTCATTCCTCTAAAAAGAGAAAGATCATACAGCGAATGCGGCCTGTTCTCCGCAATATCAATCAGGGTATCGGCAGATAATACTTTGAAGGGTGGTCTATCAAGAAGCTCCGACTGCCGATCCCGCAGTTGCAGCAATTCTTCCAGAATAGCGAGGCTGTGTCCTCTCAGCCTGTTGGCACCTTTACAATAGAGAAACAGCGGGCCGTCTTTTTCAGACACCCGCGCCTGACACACCAGATACCCTTCTTCCTCCTGCCACTCAACTCTGCCTTTCTCGGCCAACTCCATCCGCAACTGGTCGTATAACGGCAGCAGATCTGAAGTATCAGCGGCAGCGTAGGCACACATCTCTTTGCTCAGAGGACGTTTGCTCCAATCAGCCTTTTGATATTTTTTATCGAGTTCAATTCCAAAGCGCGCTTTCAAAAGTGCCGCAAGACCAAACTCCGTTATGCCGAGAAAACGGGCAGCGATCATGGTATCGAACAGGTTCGTGACTTCAATGCCGAAGTCTCGATGGAGCGAACGGATATCATAATCAGAGCCGTGCATGACTACAACAATATCCGGATTGGCAAACGGAGCCGCCAACGGAGAGAGGGAGGTCAATGCCAGCGGGTCTATCAGCCAGCTTTGCTGACGGGTTGAAACCTGGACAAGGCAGACCTTTTCACGGTAGTGATGGAGAGAATCCATTTCCAGGTCAACCGCAATTTCTGTCTGCTGGCTGAGAATAGTGGCAACATCTGCCAATCGCGCCGAAGTTGTAATGATTTCGCAGGTTCCAGCCTGCCTATGGTAAGTACTCAAACCGAAAACTCCCTGATTATTGAATAGGTTGTGGTACGCTGAGCCGCGCGGAAGCCGGCACCGTGTATCAGATTAATCATCTCTTGCTGCGACATGCAGAAACTGCAGCCGGCAGCGGCCACTACGTTTTCCTCCAGCATTGTGCCACCCAGATCGTTAGCTCCGAAAAAAAGCGCCACTGATGCCATTTTTGCACCCTGCGTGACCCAACTTGCCTGAATGTTTGGCACATTATCCAGCACAATCCTCGAAAGTGCCAGCACCTTCAAATAATCTACGCCAGTGGCGATTGTGCCGCCAAGTTCGGTATTTCCGGGTTGATAGGTCCAGGGAATAAAAGCTGTAAACGATCCACCCTGGTCCTGAATTTCACGCACCCTGAAAAGATGTTCGACAATGTCTTCAGGTTTTTCCTTACTGCCGAACATCATCGTGGCAGTTGTCGGCATACCTAAACGTGCCGCTTTCAACATGACCTCGCCCCACTGTTTCCAGCCGATCTTTCTGGGTGAAATACTTTTGCGGACCTCATCAACCAGAATTTCAGCCCCCCCGCCAGGAATCGAATCAAGTCCAGCATTCTTGAGCCGAAGCAGCGTTTCATCCAGAGTAAGAGCCGAATTTGCGGCAATACATGTGACCTCAGCTGGTGAGAGTGAATGATTTTGTACTGTTGGAAAGCGATCCTTTATTCCCCTAAAGAGCTCTTCAAAAAAATCTATTTTAAGCTCAGGGTTAAGCCCACCCTGCATCAGCAGTTGAGTGCCACCCTGCTCAACAAGCTCTGATATTTTTTCAAAAATCTGCCCTTGTGTCAAAATATAGGCGTCTGCGGCTTCTTTGTTGCGGTGAAAGGCGCAGAATGAACATTTTGTGTCGCATATGTTGGTATAATTGACATTACGATCAACGACAAAACTTACCACACCTTCCGGGTGAAGTTGTTGCCTGATTTCAGCACTCCTTTTTCCGAGAGCCAGCAGGTCGCCGTTAATCAAAAGATCAAGAGCAGCAGCACGCTCAATTCTGCTCGCACCGGATGTTGTCATACTTTGTCCCCCGAGCATTCTGTTGAGTCAGCCAGCTCTGATTCAAGCATCCGGCGGATATCCAATGGTATCCTCCGGGCTTTCAGGGCAGGACTTACACAAGCCAGCGTGATTTTTCCTTCTGCCAGCAGCTTACAGTCATAGTGGCGTACTATTTTTTGGCAAAGGGTAATTGATGAGCCGCCGACACGAATCGGCTTGGTTGTAACCAAAAGCAAATCGTCATGAAGAGCCGGGGCCTTGAAATCTATTTCGAGCCGTACAACTGGAAAGACGAAGCCATTTTTGGCAAGCTCCGCAACAAAAAAACCATGATCACGAAAATACTCTGTTCGTGCCCGTTCCATATATTTGATGTAATTGGCATGATACACGACACCACCGGCATCGGTATCTTCATAATAAATTCGTACGTCCATTTTTATTTTTCAGCCCCGTTATTTTGACTCACTTGTGACAAATGTAAATCAGAGCGCCATTTATAGTGCAGATTTTTTTTGCTGCAACTTATTACCGGCATATTTACACCAGAACAAGCCACCAAGTGCCAAAACAGTCAAAAAAGGCCACACAGCGACTAAACGCTTAAAATACACCCCTTACTATTCACATGGGCGCGTTTGGCGCAATGCGGGCATTTTCGAAACACACCTCTCCAGCCCATATTTTACGGGGCTTTGATCCTTTTTATGACTGTTATTACTCGATCACCCATGCTTTGCGGTAATGTATAGCGGTGTATTGAGGTGACTGTAAAACCAGCGGCATTAACAGCCTCATCACTGGCAGCAATCTCACCATCAGCCTGGTCCCCTTTCATGGCTATCAAAATGCCGTCTTCTGAAAGAAGTGGCGCAGCTAAGGCGACAAAACGATCGAGTCGCGTAAAGGCACGCGATGTAATGACACTGAACGAGTGACTGCAACTTTTATGAAGATCTTCGATTCGTGAATGAATTGCTTCCATGTTCTGGAGATTCAAAAGACGAATGATATGCCGCTGAAAATGAATTTTTTTCGCAACGGCATCTACTGAGAGCATCGAGATGTCAGGCCTGATAATTTTAAGTGGGATTATCGGAAAGCCTGCTCCTGACCCAATGTCAAGTAAGGTATCATTAGCTGATATGTACGGAGCAAGATTCAGAGAATCCACGAAATGTTTTATCGCGATCTCCGCATCTCTCGTAATCGAGGTCAGATTAACCTTGCTGTTCCATTTTTTCAGCTCAGCAGCATACAGTTCGAAGAAATCGAGTTCGTGAGTCGCGATCGATATCCCCATCGACAGCGTCTCCTGCATCACTATATCGCCAATCATAGTGCGCATTGTTTTGTAGTATCCTTCCAGGATTCCGACTTCAAAGCTATTGATAAAATAGATATTGCTGCCGGTGTAACGCCCGGGATTCGAGACGCCTGCCCAAGAGTATCCGGCCTGCTTTTAGAAAGCTTTTCACGGACCTCAGTTGTCAGGCTTTTAACAGATGCATAATCCAGATTTGTTGGTATACGAGTTGTTTCCATTTTTTTAGATTGTGCGACCTGCTCCAATTGGCGGTCTATGTAACCTTTGTATTTAGTCTGTATTTCCACCTGTTCACGAATTACGGGTAACGTTTCACGTGAAACAGAGTCCAAATCAGCTAAGTCAGAATAACAAACATCCGAGCGCCTAAGTAAATGTTCAAGCGTAGTACCCTTTTGAATATCAACTAAACCACAACGCGCGAGCACTTCCAATTGAGGCACCGAATGCTCTAAACGGGTCATTGCAATACGATCAAGATCTTCCGTTATCATCCGGCGCTTCTCTGAAAAAGCAGTAAACTCCTCTTCAGTAACGAGACCTAATTCATAGCCAATATCACGAAGGCGCAAATCCGCGTTGTCTTCACGCAACAACAATCGGTATTCGGCACGAGACGTGAACATTCGATATGGCTCTTTGGTACCCAAAGTCACCAGATCATCGATCATCACGCCGATATATGCCTGACTTCTCGTTAAAATGAGTGGATCCCGTCCCTTGACACTCAAAGCAGCGTTGATACCGGCAAGAAGCCCCTGCCCCGCAGCTTCTTCATAGCCCGAAGTACCATTTATCTGACCGGCGTGGTAGAGGTTACGAATAGTTTTTGTTTCAAGAGAGGTGTGCAACTGGATCGGATCAACATAATCATATTCGATGGCGTAGGCAGGACGCATTATTTCAACCTGCTCAAGTCCGACAATTGAGCGATAAAAAGCGATCTGAATATCAATCGGAAGCGATGTCGACATGCCGCTTGGGTACACCTCTATTGTATCGAGCCCTTCCGGCTCAATAAATGTCTGATGGCGATCTTTTTCAGGAAAACGAACAACCTTGTCCTCAATAGATGGACAGTACCGTGGCCCAATACCCTCAATTATTCCTGAGTATAGCGGAGAACGGTCAAGACCGGAGCGGATAATATCGTGCGAGCGTGGGTTGGTATAGGCGATGTGACAGGGAACCTGCGGCATACTTATGCGGTCGGTTGAAAATGAAAACGGTTTTGCAGGTTCATCACCGTATTGTGCTTCCAATTTTGAAAAATCAATAGAGCGGGCATCCAATCGAGCCGGAGTGCCTGTTTTAAGCCTGCCTACACTAAACCCAAGGACCCGTAATTGGTCTGAAAGCCCAACGGAAGGTTGGTCGCCGGCACGACCGCCGGGATAATTGTTCAGCCCGATATGAATAAGACCGCGCATAAATGTTCCGGTAGTAACGACAACCGTTTTCGACAGATATCTGATGCCCGAACGAAGCTCAACACCGCGCAACTCGTTTCCCTCAAGGTACAATGAAGTTACTTCACCTTGTTTAAGATCGAGGTTATTCTGCTGCTCAATAATTTTCTTCATCCGCAGTCGATACAGTTGTTTATCAGCCTGGGCACGTGATGCTCGCACTGCTGGACCCTTCTTTGTATTAAGAATCCGAAACTGAATGGCGGTTGCATCAATATTTTTTGCCATCTCACCGCCAAGCGCATCAATTTCCTTAACCAAATGACCTTTTGCCAACCCACCGATTGACGGATTACACGACATCAGTGCGATGGCATCCAGATTAATCGTAAGCAGCATCGTGCGGCAGCCCATACGGGCAGCTGCCAGCGCTGCTTCACACCCTGCGTGCCCGGCACCGACTACAATTACGTCGTATAACTGATCATAGGTTATCATAAAATTCGTCCATTTTTTGGAATCTGTTTCACGTGAAACATGTCCTTACTTTCCAATGCAGAATGATGAAAAGATAAGATCGAGCACTTCATCTGTAGCTGTCTGGCCGGTAACAGTACCGACAGATTGAAGCGCGCCCCTAAGATCTAAAGCAAGTAGTTCCAGGTTGCGTTCTGGTAATCCCTGCGAAAACCGGCAAAGATGCTGCTCTGCCGATACGAGTGCATCCCTGTGCCGAACTCTGGATAAAGCCACAAATTCACGCTGATCGGATTCTGTTGAATGCAGAAACTGTGTACACACCGTCTGCTTGAGCAGATCAATACCATCACCAGAAAGCGCTGCAATATTTACTTTGGCAACAAAACATTCTTCATTTGGCAAAACAAATAGCCGGGGAAGGTCAATTTTGTTAAGAACCGCAATCGTTCGGCATTCACGCAGTGCTTCGAGAATCAATTGATCTTCCTGGCTGAACGCCTGCGATGCATCAAATACCGCAAGAACAAGATCGGCCTGAGGTATTTTTTCAAGAGCACGACTGATTCCTTCCCGTTCAACCACATCATCGGTATGACGAATGCCGGCAGTATCAAGCAATCTGACAGATAAACCCCCGAAGTTTATTGTCTCCTCGATGATGTCACGGGTTGTACCAGGAATATGGGTCACAATTGCACGGTTCTCTTTGAGCAACCGGTTAAGGAGGCTTGACTTGCCGGCATTGGGTTTTCCGATGATCAAGACGGATACCCCCTCCCGCGTGACCCGACCCTCATAAAAAGTTTCGAGCAAGTCGGAAATTGAACTCCGGGCATTAGCAATAAAGGAACCGATTGCAGCAACGTCCGTTTCCCCAAGATCATCATCAGGAAAGTCTATATACGCTTCTACCAACGCGAGTGCTTGAAGCAGACAAACTCTGACATCATCAATACGCTTTGAAAGTATTCCCTCACGCTGCTTTTGAGCCAACTGCAGCGCAGCCTCACTCTTTGAATTAATGATATCCATAACCGCTTCCGCCTGGATCAGATCAATACGGCCATTGAGAAACGCACGTCGTGTAAACTCACCTGGATCAGCCAGCCGAATACCGCACGAAAGAACCAGCGCAAGCACCCGCTCAACGACGAGCCATCCACCATGACAATGCAATTCTAAAACGTCTTCTCTGGTGTACGAACGAGGGGATCGCATGTACACAGCCATTGCTTCGTCAATCTTCTCACCGGTGGTACTGTCGTAAATGGTTCCAAAAGAAAAACGGTGGCTCACAAGGCCACCGTCATAAACAGTTTTAAATATAGTAGCCCCAACGGCTGCAGCTTGGTCACCGCTCACTCTGATTATTCCGATGCCGCCATTGCCGGGAGGGGTACTGACAGCCGCTATCGTATCACGGATATACATAAAATATTACTCCGAGGATTCGTGGACTAATCTTTTACGAGCTTATTAATATACATCTGCTGGCCGATCGTCAGCACGTTATTGACCAACCAGTACAAAACCAACCCTGAAGGAAAACTGAGAAACATGAATGTGAACACAACGGGAAGCGCCAGCATCATTTTCTGCTGCATCGGATCCATATTGGACGGTGTCATTTTTTGCTGAATAAACATCGTAACGCCCATTATAACAGGTGTGACATAATAGGGATCTTTATCAGCAAGATCGGTAACCCAGAAAAAGAACGGAGCGTGACGGAGTTCAATTGAAAACATCAGTGATTTGTAGAGAGCAAAGAATACCGGAATCTGAACGACCATCGGCAGGCACCCACCCATAGGGTTAACCTTATGTTCACGATACAGTTCCATGACTGCTTTATTCATCGCATCACGATCATCTTTAAATTTTTCACGTAGCTTCGTCATTTCGGGCTGTATTTTCTGCATACCCTTCATGGACTTGTAACTCTTATGAGTCAACGGGAAGAAGATTGCCTTAAGAATAACCGTTATAATTATGATCGCAAGACCGTAGTTACCCACATAGCCGTAAAAGAATTTAAGAGTATACATAAGTGGTTTGGCGATGACCGTAAACCATCCCAGATCCAGCGATTGTTCAAGCGAATTACCTTGTGCTTTAAGTATGTCAATATCCTTGGGCCCAACAAAAAGGTTGTGTACGACGGAAGCCGATTGGCCAGGATTTATCGTAAATTGGGGAGAGGAGACAATTGACTCAAAAAAACCGGCAGCATTTTTTTTAAGCTCTACAGCCGCAATACTGTTTTTTTCGGCAAGAATTGCGTTCATAAAATACTTGTCGGCAAAACCAGACCACTGAATTGTTTTATCATAGCGTTTTGAAGCGTTGGAGACGTCTTTTATTTTATTGGATTGGAGGCTGTTGTCGGAAAAGAGATATGCCCCGGCGGTATCGAAACGGTTATTCTTTACTTTTGGTTCTGCCGGGTAGGTCATTATATGCTGAATTCCACCGACTATAGGTGCAGCAGAGTTATTAAATACCTGTGTTTCGAGCTTAATACCATACGCCCCCGAAGAAAACGTATAAATTTTACGAACTGTATAACCTTGTCCTGATATATAGTTAAAGGTTAATTGCTTAGATCCCTTGTTTTCAATTTTAAGTTCGTCAGCATCGGTCACGAACAGCGTATTATCGGAAAGATTGATACCGGTAGCTCTTGATGAAAATGAATATACATTTGGGTCTGCGTCATTCCCCAAGGTAACTTTTTTTGCTGTCTGAGTGTTTTCTTCACGGTAGTTTTTGAGCGTCAGACTCTTGAGACTCGCACCTCGAGAAGTAAATATAGCTGTATAAAGGTCTGTTTCTACCGTGATGTCTTTTTGAGGAACATTGACAGGAACAGCTTGGCCCGTGATCGAAGACGGGGTCGTCGATACGGAAAGTTGCGGAGCGATTACAGCGGATTTATTCACTACCTGAGATGCACTCAGCGGGGTGGTCGGTTCGACCTTCTGCTTATCTGGCCCGAATATCATGGAGAACAGATAAAAAACAGCAATTGAAAGACCTACAGCTATAAAAGCGCGCTTTTCCATCGAAGCTCCTGAATATAAATGCTATTTGTGTTAGGGTACCGGATCGTGGCCGCCCGGATGAAACGGATGACATTTGCATATTCTGACAAAAGTAAGCAGCACACCTCTGGCTACACCATGCCGAATTAAGGACTCACGGGAATATTCGGAACAGGAAGGATAAAAGCGACAGGTTTGTGGAAGAAACGGTGAAATCGCCTTCTGATAAAACCTGATTACAAGGAGCACACAGCTCTTGAACATGGGGATGTGCCTATGAATCGAAATGCCTTATTAAGTTCCCGAACGGTTTCGGGATACGTCATAACTGCGGAGTCACGCCTGGCAATGACATTAATATCTACGGCGGCCATCCCAAAGCAATTCAGCCTGAAGAACTCTCGCAAATATCGTTTAACCCGGTTACGAACTACTGCGCATCCAATTTTCTTGCTAGCTGTAATACCCAGTCGAGCCGTTTGAAGATTGTTTTCACGCCACACCACAAGAAAACCGCGAACGGTTGTTTTCTGCTGAGCGGAAGCGAGCTGAAGAAATTCAGCTCGCTTCCGTAAACGTGATGTTTTTGAAAATGTAGCCGCAGTGTCAGCAATCACGCAAAAATGTAACTTATTTAGTTGCGATTCTTACAGACAGGACTTTACGTCCTTTAGCTCTTCTGCGTTTGATAACAAGACGTCCGTTCTTTGTTGCCATTCTTACCAGAAAACCGTGAGTACGTTTGCGTGAGATGTTGCTTGGCTGATAGGTTCTTTTCATGTTGAGTTACCTCTACTAAATTTTTTTCAGGAATTGAGTTATTAAACACAACTCCCTGTTTTTGTCAAGTTTAATATTATATCAAGCCGTGGACACGTCGGCATTGATTTGCCTTGAAAAAGAGGGTTGGCTCTGTTATTCTTCACGTCCTTCAACAGGGGTAATTCTATCCAAAACATACTTTAATTTACTGTTTTTGTTAATTTAATTAGTTATCAACATCTGTTGACAATAGTGTTGATAACTTTCATGATCATACGTAGCAGTAATTATAAAATATGCTTTCTCCTGTTGCAGTTACATGGCACATATTCAATGTTGATAACCTAAATACTAGCGATGATTGTGATTTCCCTGATGTTAGAAGCATGGCAACAAGCAACTGAAAATATTGAAAAAGTCATGTCGGAAGCCGATTTTGATGCTTGGATAAAACCGGTTAATTACAGCCATAGTAATGGCTCCGCCGTTTATTTATCTGTACCCAATTCATTCATAAAAGAGTGGTTGGAAGACCATTATCTGAAGGTTTTAACCGGAGCACTTACGGCTACATCCGGATGTCCCGTTTCTCTTAATTTTATTATCAGGGCTGATGAAGACCACCAACCATACATTTCAGAAGATTTTATTGTTAAAAATGAATCTGAGCCAGTCGCTGGTAAAAATACTCCTCTTGAGCAGGTATTTACTCCGCTTAACCAAAAATATACCTTTGACCTTTTTGTGAGTGGAACCGGCAATCAATTTGCTCATGCTGCCGCAATGGCAGTAGCAAATAATCCTGCAGATACCTATAATCCCCTCTTTATCTATGGCGGTGTCGGACTTGGTAAAAGCCATCTGTTAAATTCGATAGGCCACACGATTCGCGAAAAGTCACCAGAACTGAATGTCTGTTACTGCTCAGCCGAAAAATTTATGTATGAAATGGTAAACCATCTCCGTTTAAAAAAGATGGACGTATTCAGAAACAGATTCAGAACAGTTGACGTACTACTAGTTGACGACATTCAGTTCATATCTGGTAAAACAGGAACGCAAGAAGAATTTTTTCACACATTCAATGCACTTCATGATGCCCATAAACAGATTGTTATTACATCAGATAAATTCCCTCGAGAAATTTCCGACCTGGAAGAGCGCCTCAGATCCCGTTTTGAGTGGGGTCTGATTGCAGATATTCAACCACCGGATGTTGAAACTAAAATAGCTATTCTGAAGAAAAAATCAGAAGTCACCAGGGTGTTTTTCCCCGAGGACGTTTATTATTTTCTTGCATCAAGTGATACCAGAAACATTCGCGAACTTGAAGGAATGCTGATTCGGCTCGGAGCCTTCAGTAGTCTTCAAAATATTCCCGTTACACTTGAGATGGCAAAGGAAAACCTTAAGGACATACTGGGAGACCGACACAAAGAAATTACAGTTGAATTAATTCAGAAAACTGTTGCCGAATATTTTGATTTAAAGATAGCAGACCTTAAGTCGGAAAAAAGATTAAAAAATATTGTACATGCGCGTCAGATAGCAATCTGGTTTTGTAGAGACATGACCAAATCATCCTATCCTGACATAGGACAAAAATTTGGTGGTAAAGATCATTCAACCGTCATACACTCCTACAAAAAAATTGATAAAGCATTAGTAAATGAACCACAACTATCTAAAATTACTGAAGAAATAAGGCGCATCTTACTCAAGTAAGGAAAACCTGTTGATTCAATGTGTACAACTGTTGAAACATTTTACCAGTGTGTAAAAGCAGGGGATAGTTAGCCGGATATACACAGTAGGAATATAGCCGTTTCAAGTTACAATCAAGTACGTTACAGAGTTATACCTTTTTTCCACAGGACCAACAACATACTACAAGGTTTTAAATATATTATAAACATACTACTAGAAATAAAAGGGAGACGTACATGGAATTCAAAATTGAAAAAGAGCAATTCCTAAAGTCACTGCAAAAAATACAAGGTGTTGTTGAAAAACGAACTTCAATGCCTATTTTATCTAATGTACTTCTTGAGGCTACAGAAACGTCTCTTCTTGTCACAGCAACTGACTTGGAAGTAGGGATGAAAAGCAAATATTCAGCTGAAGTAATAACTCCCGGAAAAATTACGGTTTCTGCAAAGAAATTATATGAAATTGTAAAGGAACTTCCGAATCAGCCTATATCTTTTTTAACCAAAGATAATGACTGGGTTGAAATAAAGTGCGGCAAAGTACAATTTAACATCGTCGGACTTTCACCGGACGAATTTCCTTATTTTCCGGAGATTAAGGAAGAAAACCTCTTTGAAATTGAATCGTCCCTGTTGAAAGGAATGATTGAAAGAACCTCATATGCTATCTGTACAGATGAGACAAAATACAATCTCAATGGAATCTTTATCAAAGTGGAAGTGCGCTCTGACGGCAGTAACGGTCTTAAAATGGTCTCAACAGATGGTCACCGGCTATCTATCGCATCTGGAAATCTCAAAGGGACTGCTGGCCCGGAACTCCTCAAAGGTGTCATCCTCCCTAAAAAGGGTGTTTATGAGATGAAAAAAATCACCGATGAAGAGGGAGATACCCTGTTATTTGGTTTTATGGACAATAGTGCTGTAATCAAGCGAGGCGATTCATACATGGTTATGCGTCTTGTTGATGGAGAATTCCCTGATTACAATCGTGTCATTCCTACTGCAAACACACAGGTAGTAACCGTCAACAAGGAAGACTTCAGCCACTCCGTTCGTCGTATGGCTATTCTTTCCAGTGAAAAATTTAAAGGCATCATGCTGGAAATAACTTCAGGCGGTATTAAAATTTCCTCCAGTAATCCTGAATTAGGGGATGCTATGGAAGAGCTAGACGTAACGTATGAGGGAGAACCAATATCAGTCCGATTCAATGCCCGCTATCTTCTGGATGTTCTTTCGGTGGCCGAAACAAATAGAGTTGAAATGAAATTCAAGGATGAGCTTTCACCTTCGATTATTGTTCCGGAAAATTCAGACTCTTTTCTTGCAGTCATAATGCCGATGAGGCTCTAAAAACATATAATGCGTCTGTGTTCTGTTGCGGTTGTCGATTTTAGAAATGTACGCTCTGTTCAGGTAGAAGTGGGCGAACGTTTCAATCTGCTTCATGGCCTTAATGGTCAGGGTAAAACAAACTTTCTTGAAGCAATTTATCTGCTTGGTAGTCCGCGTTCATTCAGAACATCTCGTTTACCTGAGCTTGTCAGACATGGAAGTCGGCAGGCACAGATTTGGGGTACGGTAGAATCAGGCGGCGTGCAAAATCAGTTGCGACTGATCATCGAAGCAGCTGGCCGCAAGGTAGAGATTGACGGGAAAGCGGTTCATAAAGCCTCGGAACTGCATGGAAAGCTGAATGCTGTAGTCTTTTCACCTGATGATACCGGAATGGTCAGGATGGGTCCTGAGTCCAGACGACGTTACCTTGACCGGGCGGTTTACATGGGGGATATCGGGTATCTTCACTGTTGGCACTCTTATCAACGGATACTTAAACAGCGAAATCACCTGTTGAAAAGCCTGGATAGAACCGGTCTGGATGTATGGACGGAGAAACTGGCGGAAACGGGAGCAGAGGTTATTGATCGGCGCCTCAGATTTGTTGCAGTCCTTGATACCAAGCTGCAAAAATATTATGCCACTATAGCTGGTGATAGTGAAACATCCCGCCTCAGTTATCAGCCGGAGGGTGTGCAGTCGACCGAAAGAGAACAAATCAGAGAAAATCTGATGGAATTATTCAAGCGTCATCAGCGATCTGACGAGCGCTATGGGACAACGACTTCCGGTCCGCATCGGGATGATCTAATATTTGAACTGGACGGGCGGCCGCTTAAAGCATTTGGTTCCCAGGGGCAGCAAAAAAGCTTTGTTCTGGCACTCAAGATGGCGGAAATGGATAATCTTCATGATACCTTTGGTGAAGCACCGCTGCTTCTGCTGGATGACATGAGCTCTGAGCTGGATGCCCGCAGAAACCATAACCTGATGGAATATCTGACTACGAGAAACATTCAGGTTTTTATTACAACAACAGAAAAATCTCCAGCCTTGCTGGAAGCTGCACCACACTGCGCCGTTTTTCATGTAGAAAACGGCAATCTGACGTTTGAAGGAAGCTAACCGCATGAGTGAACAGGAAAATGTATCAAGCGGCTCCGAAGAGTATGGAGCAGAAAATATCAAGGTTCTTGAAGGGCTGTCGGCGGTACGCAAGCGGCCGGCAATGTATATTGGCTCTACTTCCAGCGCCGGTCTGCACCACCTCGTGTATGAGATTGTTGATAACTCGATTGATGAGGCGTTGGCCGGTTATTGCAACGATGTATCAATAACCATTAATACTGATGGCTCGATAACCGTTGTTGATAACGGCCGCGGTATCCCGACCGACATAATGCCGAATGAGGGTAAATCAGCTGCCGAAGTTGTCTTGACGGTGCTGCACGCCGGTGGAAAGTTCGACAACGATTCTTATAAAGTATCGGGTGGTCTGCACGGGGTAGGCGTCTCAGTTGTTAATGCCCTCTCCAAATGGCTGGAGCTGGAAATTCGTCGTGATGGTAAAATATTTCGTCAATCCTACCGTCGAGGTGACCCGGTTGCGCCTTTGGAACAGAACGGTGAAACCAAAAAACGCGGCACCAAGATCACCTTCATGCCGGATGAAGAAATCTTTGAGACGACGGAATTTTCCTTTGACACTCTTTCCCAGCGTGTGCGTGAAATGGCTTTCCTTAACGCAGGGGTGAGGATACGGATCAGTGACGAACGCGTTGAGGGTAAATCCCATGAATTCCATTACGAAGGTGGTATTAACTCGTTTGTTGAATATTTGAACCGCAACAAAGCAGTGATCAACCCTAAACCCATGTATTTCAAGGGAGAAAAAGGGGGCGTGGAGATGGAAGTCTCCATGCAGTACAACGACTCCTATGACGAGAAAGTTTTTGCCTTTGCCAACAACATCAACACGCATGAAGGCGGTACCCATCTCGCGGGTTTCAAGGCAGCTCTTACTCGAACCATGAACTCATATGCGGCGGCTAACAATCTGCTTAAAAACGAGAAGGTTACCGTATCCGGTGACGATCTGCGCGAGGGACTGACCTGCGTCATTTCGGTAAAAATTCCTCAACCGCAGTTTGAAGGACAGACCAAGACCAAGCTGGGAAACTCAGAGGTCAAGGGGTACGTTGAATCGCTGCTCAACGAGCGTATGGCAGTATATCTGGAAGAAAATCCAAAAATTGCCAAAGATATCCTCAACAAGTCAATCGAAGCTGCCCGGGCTCGTGAAGCGGCCCGCAAGGCTCGTGACCTCACCCGCCGCAAGGGCGCACTGGATATGGGTGGACTGCCGGGAAAACTGGCTGACTGCCAGGAAAAAGATCCTGCACTGTGCGAACTGTATCTGGTCGAAGGTGATTCGGCCGGTGGCTCGGCAAAACAGGGGCGTGACCGTAAAAATATGGCAATTCTGCCGCTTAAGGGGAAAATTCTCAACGTTGAGAAAGCCCGATTCGACAAGATGATCTCCTCTCAGGAAATTCGCACGCTAATCACGGCACTCGGCACCGGTATCGGCAAGGATGATTTCAATATCGCCAAACTGCGCTATCATCGCATTATTGTCATGACTGACGCCGACGTTGACGGCCAGCACATCCTGACGCTGCTTCTGACATTCTTCTACCGCAACATGCGTGAACTGATAGAGCGCGGCCATCTCTACATTGCCCAGCCACCGCTCTACAAAGTCAAGCGCGGCAAACGGGAACAGTATCTGCGCGATGAGCACGCCATGCAGGAATTCCTGCTGGAAGAAGGATCTGATGATCTGATCCTGCGTCTTGAAAAGGGAGACCGCACCTACAGCGGCAAGCAGATCATCCCCGTCATCAAACAGTTCATCGAAAACCGGTCCATCTTCAATAAAGTTGTCAAGAAGGGCATTTCTCCCGAACTGCTTTCAATTGTCATTCGCAGTAACGTTCCGTCAGGTGTGGAAGAGCTGTCTCAGGTCATTCCGTATCTGGAGGCAATGAAATCGCTGGCAATTGGCTCAGAGTATGAGATAGAGGAACAACGGATCGCCTTCCGCATTGGCAATATTCGGTCAATCATTGACCAGCAGACGCTGACAGTGCTTTCGACTCGCGAGTATGAACTCCTGGTAGATAACCACCGACGAATAGTGGAGACCATGGCTGATGGTCGGGCCTTCGTCGAACAGGAAGGTGGCAAGGTACTGTTCGAGACGACCAACCACCAGGATCTGCTCAATTTTTTCCTGGAAAATGCGAAAAAAGGTCTGGCAATCCAGCGCTACAAAGGTCTGGGTGAGATGAATCCTGAACAGCTTTGGGAAACCACCATGAACCCTGAAAACCGTGTGCTGCTGCAGGTAAAAATTGAAGATGTTGTTGAATCAGACGAAATTTTTACCATCCTGATGGGCGATCAAGTCGAGCCGAGGCGCGATTTCATTGAGAAAAATGCGCTGAACGTCGTCAATCTGGACATCTAAAAACCTACAACTAAATAAATAACCTTCTCATTTATCCTGGTGAGAATAGCAGATACGAGGTTCTAATGCAGATCCCAGTGGAAATTCCAGTTAACAAGATATCGGTCAACATTGAAGATGAGATGAAACGTTCCTACATGGATTACGCCATGTCGGTTATTATCGGTCGTGCCCTTCCTGATGTGCGCGACGGTCTCAAGCCGGTTCACCGGCGCTGCCTGTACGCCATGTACGATATGGGTAACGACTACAACAAGCCCTACAAAAAATCGGCTCGTGTGGTCGGTGATGTTATCGGTAAGTATCACCCTCATGGCGATACTGCAGCGTATGATACCATCGTGCGTATGGCTCAGGATTTCTCCCTGCGCTACATGCTGGTTGACGGGCAGGGCAACTTCGGTTCCGTTGACGGCGACCGACCGGCTGCCATGCGTTATACCGAGATCCGCTTGCGGCACCTTTCTCACGAACTGTTGGCTGATCTCGACAAAGAAACCGTCAACATGGTCTCCAACTACAACGACGAAATGCAGGAGCCAACGGTTCTTCCCTCGAAGTTCCCCAACCTGCTGGTTAACGGCTCGACCGGTATTGCAGTCGGCATGGCGACTAACATTCCACCACACAATCTGGGTGAGATAATTAACGGCATGATTGCCGTAATTCAGAATCCTGAGATCGGTTTTGAGGAACTGCTGGAAATGGTCCCCGGCCCTGATTTTCCGACCGGTGCCACCATCTATGGCCGTCAGGGCATCAGAGATGCGTACAGCACCGGACGCGGCATCATTCAGATCCGTGCCAAGGCCCACGTTGAAGCCTCCAAACGTTCGGAACGTCAGGCTATAATCGTCACCGAACTCCCCTATCAGGTCAACAAGGCCCGTCTGATCGAGAAGATCGCGGAGCTGGTCAAGGAGAAAAAGGTAGAAGGTATTACCGAAATTCGTGATGAGTCTGACCGCCAGGGGATGCGGATTGTTATTGAAGTAAAACGGGATGAAAACGCCGAGGTGCTGCTCAACCAGCTCTACAAACAGTCTCAGCTGCAGGTATCCTTCGGTATCATCATGCTGGCTATTGTCCATAATCGTCCACGGGTGCTGACTCTGCGCGAAATGATGGACTGTTTTGTCGAGCATCGCTGCGAAGTGGTTACCCGTCGTACCAACTTCGAGTTGAAAAAAGCGCTGGCCCGGGCCCATATTCTGGAAGGTCTCAAGATTGCACTTGATTGGCTGGATGCCGTGATTGAGATGATTCGTGAGTCTAAAACTCCTCCGGAAGCTAAACAAGGCTTGATGGAAGGTAAATTTGCTGATCCCGAATTTCTGACGAGGCTTAACCTGCCACGACCAGTCGGTTTTGAAAGTTCGGTGCAGCTGTCTGAGATTCAGGCCCAGGCCATTCTGGAAATGCGTTTGCAACGCCTGACCGGCCTGGAGCGCGATAAAATTATTGCTGAATACGAAGAAATTATGAAGCTGATTGCCCGTTTGCGGGAGATTTTGGCGTCCGATACCGAGATTCTCAAGATCATTGTCGGTGAGCTGACTGAGATCCGTGATCGCTTCGGTGACAAGCGCCGTTCTGAAATCGCCGATAAAAGTGCTGATATTTCGCGGGAAGACACCATTGAAGACGAAGAAATGGTGGTTACCATTTCCCATACCGGCTACATCAAGCGTAGCGCTGTTGACCTGTACCGCTCGCAGCGTCGTGGTGGTAAGGGCAAGACAGGCATGAAGACCAAAGAAGAGGATTTTGTCGAGCAGCTTTTCATCGCCTCGACCAAAGACTATCTGCTCTGCTTCACAGATGCCGGGCGTATGTACTGGCTCAAGGTCTACGAGATTCCTGAGGGGAGCCGTACCACTAAAGGGAAGGCGGTTGTCAACCTGGTCAACGTCTCGGCTGGTGAAAAGATTACCACGATTTTACCAGTCAAGGAATTCAGCGAGAACACCTATCTGTTTATGGCTACCCAAGGCGGAGTTGTCAAAAAAACATCTCTGGTGGATTATTCAAATGTTCGTGTCGGCGGTATTATCGCCGTTAATCTGGACGATGGTGACAAGCTGATTTCTGTGGCTCTTACCGATGGAACCAAGGATATATTCTTGGCCTCTAGAAACGGTAAAGCAATCCGATTCAACGAAGAGGATGTTCGTCCGACCGGACGTGCTACCCGTGGTGTTCGCGGCATGAACCTTGCCAAGGATGATCGGGTGATTGGTATGGAGATTGTTGACAATACGGCAGTCGGTTCGACAATTTTCACCGTCTGCGAAAACGGCTTTGGAAAGCGTACTGATCTGGATGAATATCGCGATCAATCACGTGGCGGCAAGGGAATCATTACGATCAAAACGACTGAACGCAACGGCTCGGTGGTCAACGTTATGCAGGTTGCGGATGATCACGATCTGATGGTTATCACCGACCAGGGTAAAATTTTGCGGGTGCCTGTCTCCGGATTCTCAGTCATCGGTAGAAATACCCAGGGTGTTACCCTGATGAATACCGAGGACAACGAGAAGGTTGTCGCTGTTGCTCGACTCGCCGAAAAAGATGATGATGACGGTGACGGTGAAGGTGACGACAGCCAGGATGAAGGGACTGAAGAAACGGAAGCATAGATGACTCTGGCCGTTAAAATTGATAAAACCCTGCGTGAACGGCGTCGAATCAACCGCCTGCTGGACTTCCTCAAACGGGATGATTTGACCGGTGAGCAGATGGAACGCATCGGTCGGCGGTTGCAGAAGTCCGGCAAACGGGCACTTTCGCCGCTGGTGCGTAAGCTCTGGCGCGAGCAGAACGGCACCGCCCTTTATCGCTATACCTGTATGCTCGATTTTTTTGATGCCTCAGCCTGGATGGATCAGCTGATTCAGATTACCCTGCAGCGCACAGACCTGGAGGAGGACGGTAAGCTGGCTCTTCTGGATGTACTGCATGACAGCGGCATTGATGTCACTGCTCCACCCTTTGCCGTAATGACCGGCTATGGCTCTCCCACGCTGGAAGGCTTTGTTGATGACTGCCTGAGTGATAACGAGCGAGGCATGGTTCGGTTCATTGACAGTTTTCTGGATGTGGCAGACGAGTTCAGGGATAAAATGATACGTCGGCTTTCAGAGAACAGTTCGCCTGAGGCAGCGGCACTTCTGGAAATACTGCTCACGTTTGAGAAAGCCGAGATCGTACGTGAAGCAATAATTGCTCTTGGCAGGGCCAAAAACGGCTATGCCCTTGATGTACTTACGCGGGCTGCCGTTCGATGTAAAGATGAACAGGCCATTTTGATCCAGCGCAGCATCAGGCGGCTCTCATTCACCGGAATCTCTGAAGCACTGGAACTGCCGCATACCATCCAACAACCCCTCCCATTCCACGAAGTCTATGCCGGACCGGTAGATTTTTACGGTTCTCGTACCCTCTGGTTTTCCTGGCGACTGGACAGCCAGGCTTTTGCTGCCATGTTGATTCTCACCGGAGAAACTGACGGCCTGCTGAACGCCATCAGTTACCGCATGAAAGATGAAAAAGAGTACGGCCATATCCTTAAGGATGTGGCTGGCGGCGAAATGCTGACGCCGGTTGCGCATGACTATGCGCTTGCTGCTTTGCGTGACGCGCTTCACCGCAGCCGCGAGGGAGGCTTCTATCTCCCGCCTGATTTCTACGTTGATATGCGTCTCTTCCACCCTGAGTCACTTAAACCGGAAGCATATATTCCCCGATTTAAACTCAAGCACCTGGAAAATATCGTTGAGAAAATCCCCGGCTATGTTACCGCTAGCAATGACCTGCTTGATGAACCCGGCCTTGAGGGCTGGGTACTTACCGAGACGGCGCTGTATGACGCTGCTGATCGCTTCAACGCTCTGGAAGCGGGTGGCGCTGGCTCAGAGTCGGCGGAGGGCTTGGAGAAAGAAATTGCCCGCTGTTGTGACGAGCTGATTGCACCACGCCGCGCTGATATCACCAAGAGGCTACTGTTGACCGCCGATTACCTGCAGCAGATCGGTAGTGATGAAAGTGCGATAGAAAAAACATTGGCGACAGCCTTGAGTCTCGTCGGTGGTTTTTTACCTGATTGTCGTCATCCATTCGTCCGACGCCTGCTGCTGGACAGTGTGGATGCCGCTCGGCAAACGTTGGCAGAGGGATATGATCCGCGCCTGGAGGAAGGGTTTGATGACGACTATGACGAATAACGGGATGACTGATACAACGGCCATCGAGCGGATTGCCGTAATCGGCGGCGGCAGTTGGGGCACCGCTTTGGCCGGACGATTGGCGGCCAACGGCAATGACACGGTGCTCTGGGCCTATGAGCCGGAGCTAGTGGCTGAGATCAATTCCAGTCATACTAACTCGCTCTATCTGCCGGGTATTAACCTGCACCCGACTCTTGAGTGCACCGGAGACTTGAGCGATGCAGTAGCCGGTCGCAGTATCGTGCTGCTGGTAACACCGGTACAGGTCATGCGCGGTGTGCTGAAGCAACTTGCCTCATTCATCGCCCCGAATGCGATAATTGCTAATGCGTCCAAAGGAATTGAACTTGAAACGCTTCAGACAGTCTCCCAAATTTGTGGAGACATCCTCGGAGACTCAGCTTTAGAGCGGTATGTGGCGTTGTCAGGCCCAACCTTTGCCCGCGAAGTCGCTCAGGAACTCCCCTCTTTGATTGTCGCTGCTTCACGTAACGCAACTGCTTCACAGCGTGTTCAGGCAGCTTTCAGTTGCCCCTGCCTGCGGGTTTATACCAACAGCGATGTGGTCGGTGTCGAGCTGGGCGGTGCGGTCAAGAACGTCATCGCCATCGCTGCCGGTATCTGTGATGGACTCGGTTTTGGCTACAATGCCAGGGCAGCTTTGATCACGAGGGGACTAGCGGAGATGAATCGACTCGGGATGGCCATGGGGGCACAACATGCCACTTTTGCCGGACTGGCCGGCATGGGAGATCTGGTGCTGACTTGTACCGGCGATCTGTCCCGCAACCGCACGGTCGGTTTCAAGCTCGGACAGGGGATGAAACTGGCG
The DNA here is from genome assembly GCA_043743795.1 of Geobacteraceae bacterium. Lineage (GTDB taxonomy): Bacteria > Desulfobacterota > Desulfuromonadia > Geobacterales > Pseudopelobacteraceae > JACRCG01. Next base: position 653 of record JAYTVV010000175.1, on the reverse strand, counting down.
GATATTTTAGCCGAAATGCGCATGGTGGCCGAAGGGGTGAAAAGCTCAGAATCGGTCTATCAGCTTGCCCGCCGCCTCGGAGTCGAGATGCCGATTGTCGAGAAGACCTATCAGATTTTGCATGAAGACAAACCGGCCCGCCAGGCGGTGATAGAGTTGATGGCGCGGGATCTGAAAGCGGAAGGATGAAATTGATGTGATGTGCGGAGAGATGCCGCCAAAATTTTTATAACCAACTTTTTACAGCACGAGTTATCAATTTTTTTAGATACCGTGCTGTTTTTGTAACGTACTAAAAGTTTATATTTTCTTGAGGTACTCAGATGCCACTTTCCTGGAATGAAATACGTGACCGCGCTTTGGTATTCAGCCCTGAGTGGGCAACGGAATGCTCGGAAGATGCCGAGGCCAAGAGCTTTTGGGACAGTTTCTTCAATGTTTTCGGCATCACCCGGCGGCGGGTCGCGTCGTTTGAAGCTCCGGTTAAAAAGGATGATGGCCACGGCGGCTTTATCGATCTGCTCTGGAAAGGCGTGCTTCTCATCGAACACAAATCGCGCGGCAAGGATCTGGATCGCGCCGCCCGTCAGGCATTCGATTATTTTCCCGGCCTGAAAGAGCGTGACTTGCCGCGTTATGTGCTGGTATCGGAC
>JAYTVV010000174.1:0-13806 GCA_043743795.1 Geobacteraceae bacterium | reverse complement strand
GCTTCATCCGCAGAAGCGGCAACGCTCATGTCGTACCCCTCGCGCTCCAGCAGAATCGAGAGAAATTCACGCATGCTCAGTTCATCATCGACAACAAGTATTCGTATTTTCACGGCATCTCCCTATCCTACCCGTCTCAATCCATCAGCAACTTTGATGCGTACCGCCCGCCATGTCGGAAAAATTCCTGCAACAAACCCTACAATCAGACAGAACACCAGATCCATATACACAGTTGAGCGTTCAACCTGAAATACCGGAAAAAAGTTCCCCATAACCTCGCCAAATTTTTGTGCTACCGGATATGTCAGCAGGATACCGAGGCAACCGCCTGCAGACGTAATAAACAGTGATTCGCCAAAAACCATACCGGCAATGTGATGTGCCTGGAAGCCCATTGCCTTGAATATGGCATATTCGCCAATTCTCTCGCGGGCAGTCATTGCCATGGTATTAGCTACCACCACCATAATAATGATGATGACCACAAACGATACAATACGGATCGCCACAACAATAGCTTCTGTCATCGAAACAAAGCTGAGCTGAAAGGCTTTCTCCGTTTCTGTCAGTGTTTCTGCGAGCGAATTTTTAAAGGCGGAATCAATTGCGACAGACACCTCTGCCGCCGCTTGAGGGTTTTTAAGACCGATGATGTACACGCCGGCCTGGTTGGCCCGCCGGGCAACCGTTTTTTTCAGTGACTCGTTCAAATACTCCCACTGAAAAAAGAACTGCGATTCGTCAGTGGATTTCTCGGCTCCCGTGTAGATGCCCCGTACGACAAAATTCCATGTGCCGGGGAAAATAGTCCCCTTGAGCGGGATTGAATCCCCGATTTTCCAATTAAATCGCTCAGCAAGTTTTTTCCCGATTACACACCCTTTTCGATCGAGCAAAAAAGCCCGTTTTTCTTCCGGTGCCAGAATAAATTCCGGATAAAGTGCCAGATAACTCTTCGGTTCAATGGCAAAACTGGGGAAAAAGTTCTTTTCAGTAATATAGACGCCGCCAAACCAGTTGGCATACGAAACGGCCGATACCCCTTCGATACGCCGGATACGCTCCTGATACGCTATCGGCAGAGAAAATATCAAGGATATTGAGTTCCGGCTGATCAGACGGGCTGATGATGATGCGTTCACTCCGGCATACCACGCGCTGATGACCGTCTGCAGCAGTCCGAATGCCAGAATGGCAACCGTGATTCCCACTATAGTCAGGAGCGTCCGCAGACGATGCCGAAAGGCATTGCGGGAAAGGAGTTTAAGGAGAAACATCGTTCAGCAGACCTTTTTCAAGATGACGGATGATATGCGCTTTTTCAGCTGCCCGGGGGTCATGAGTAACCATAATGATGGTCTTTCCCTGTTCAGCGTTCAGTCGTGACATCAAACCAAGGATTTCTTCTGCCGAGGCCCGGTCAAGGTCTCCGGTCGGCTCGTCAGCAACCAGAATGGTGGGATCAGTCACAATCGCCCGGGCAATCGCCACCCGCTGCTGCTGGCCTCCGGATAGTTGTGACGGATAATGCTCTGACCGGTCCGTTAAACTGACAACTGACAATGCAGCTTCAACATGCTCACGACGTTCACGGCGGGAAAGTGAAGTCAACAGCAGCGGCAGCTCTACGTTTTCATACGCAGTCAACACCGGTATCAGGTTATAAAACTGAAAAATAAAACCGACATGCGCCGCACGCCACCGTGCCAGATCAGCTTCATTCAGTGTGGCAATATCAATGTCATCAATAACGATCGAACCGCTGTCAACAGAATCAATCCCGGCGATCAGGTTAAGCAGCGTTGACTTTCCCGAGCCGGACGGTCCCATCAAAGCCAGAAATTCTCCCCTGACAATTTCGAATGAAATCCCTTCCAGCACCGGCACCGCCTGACTGCCGCGCTGATAGGCTTTTGAAACGGCATTGATTGTGACAAGGACCTGTTGTTCACTTGAAACCGGCATGACTATTTTTTCTCCGGAAACGAAATTCTGCTGCCGTCCTTCAATCTATCAAGCGGTTTAAGCGCTACTTTATCCCCGGATTTCAGACCTGACACTTCCTGCAAATCGCCTAATTTCATCCCCAAAGTAATCGGAGTAAATTTGACTGTTTCACCAACCACCAGATACACACCGCTCGCGCCGTTGCTGGTTACAACTGCAGCAGAGTTGAGCACAACCCGCGCCACTTTATCTGCAGTCTGAGCCTCACGTTGCAGGAATGCAACTTTGGCGCTCATCTCGGGAAAAATACGCTGGTCCCGCTCCAGAAAGCGAATTTTAACCATCACAGATGCCTTGCTGCGGTCGGCGGTCGGCACTATCGCATGCACTACCCCCCGAAAGCGGCTCCCTGGAAGAGCGTCAAGGATAATTTCACACGGCTGACCCTGCTTGATCTGCGACAGATTGGACTCGGAAACATCAGCTTCTACCTGCAGTGAGGCAAGATCGGCAATCGTCACAACCGCCGCTTTTGAATTTGCAGCAGCGCCGAATGGCGTAATGATATCCCCGACATCAGCATTTTTGGTCAGCACAACGGCATCAAAAGGCGCCTGGATCAGACTGTATCCCAGGTTGACGGTGGCACCCTGGAGCGCTGCCGCTGCTATCGCTATGCCTGCTTCGGCACCAGCAGTTGCGGCACCTGCGCGCTTTAAACGGGCTTCAGCACTGTCATACTCGGACTGTGAAATTATCCCCAGCTTAAGAAGCTCTTTCTGTCGCTGAAAGGCTTTTTCGGCATCAGTCAACTCTGCGCGGGACTGTTCACGAACCGCCTTTGAATTTTGCAGCGCCGCCTCAGCCTGACGGACAGAGGCTTCAAGATCCTTATTCTCAAGACGGGCAATAACCTGCCCCGCAGTCACTCTGCTCCCCTCTTCAACGCCAATCCATTCCATCCTGCCGGTCGTTTTGGATGCAACAGCCGCTTTTCGTTGGGCAACGACGTAGCCGCTGGAATTAAGGAGCGTGAAAGATTGTGTCGGGTAGAGCAAAGAAACCGCGGTTGTTTCAATTGTTACGGCACGATTATGAAACAGGGAAACTGCGGCGGCAGCAACAACAAGCGCAACAACCACTCCAACAATCAGACGGATGCGGGAACGACTCGTACGCTGCGGGATCTTCTGGCGTGATTTATCAATGGTGAGGGCATCAAGAGTATCAGCTGACATAGAGAACCTTCTGTACTGAAAAGGATTTGATGTTAAGTGCCGTTTTTTGTCATAGCATGTTTGCCAGTGAATGTGAAGCACCGTTGACGCTTCATTCTGATACGCAGCAGTAAATTTATTTTTTCCACGTATGCTGTTATTTTAAAAATATTGTGGTATATAAACTGTCGTTTGCCGGAGACTCGTTTCTCCACATCAATTTTATTCCAAGCAAGGGGGCTGTACATGAGTGAGATCGTTGATGTCTATGCCAGAGAAATTCTGGATTCCCGTGGGAATCCAACTCTGGAAGTTGAAGTTTTTCTTGAATCGGGTTCTTTTGGACGGGCTGCTGTACCATCAGGCGCTTCAACCGGCGAACGTGAAGCAATGGAACTGCGTGACGGCGATAAATCGCGATACCTCGGCAAAGGGGTCCTGCAGGCAATTGACAACGTAAATAACGTTATCGCCGAAGAGATCATCGGTATGGAAGCCGAAGACCAGGTCGGCATCGACATGAAGATGATTGAACTGGATGGAACAGAATACAAGACTAACCTTGGAGCCAACGCAATTCTGGGCGTATCTCTTGCTGTTGCCAAAGCTGCAGCCGACGAAGCCGGACAGCCGCTGTACAAATATATCGGCGGGGCCAATGCCCGCGAACTGCCGTTGCCGATGATGAACATCATCAACGGTGGTGAACACGCTGATAACAACGTTGATATTCAAGAGTTCATGATCATGCCGGCCGGCGCATCGTGTTTCAAGGAAGCGCTGCGTATGGGTGCAGAGATTTTCCATGCCCTGAAAAGTGTACTGAAAGGCAAGGGATATAATACCGCCGTCGGTGATGAGGGTGGCTTTGCACCGAACCTAAAATCAAATGAAGAAGCACTTGAAGTTATCATGGAAGCGATCGTCAAGGCAGGGTACAAGCCGGGCGAAGATGTGCTCCTGGCACTGGATGTCGCCTCTTCTGAACTGTTCGATAAGGAAAAAGGCGTTTACACACTGGAAAATGAAACTCAGAAAGTAAAAACTTCTGCTGAAATGGTTGATTTTTATGAAAACCTGGTCAACAAATACCCGATTATTTCCATTGAAGACGGCATGGCGGAAAATGACTGGGACGGTTGGAAGCTATTGACGGATCGTCTCGGCAAGCGGGTACAGATCGTTGGCGACGACCTGTTTGTAACCAACCCGAAAATTCTGAAAGAAGGTATCCAGAAGGGAATTGCCAACTCGATCCTGATCAAACTGAATCAGATCGGTACCCTGACTGAAACCCTCGAAGCCATTGAAATGGCAAAACGGGCGGGATACACCACTGTCATTTCTCACCGTTCCGGCGAAACTGAGGACACGACCCTGGCCGACCTGGCCGTAGCGGTTAACTCAGGCCAGATTAAAACCGGCTCGCTCTGCCGTACCGACCGTGTCGCCAAGTACAACCAGCTGTTGCGTATCGAGGATGAGCTTGACAGCACATCACTCTTTAAGGGCCACGACGTGTTTTACAACATTAAAAAGTAATTTATACCTATGCAGTTGAGCCAAAAGGCGGAGCATGCTCCGCCTTTTGTGTATCTACTCTCTGAGAGGGACACATGAAACAGGATACTACTCTTTGGAACCGCTATCAGAAATATCTCTGCAATTGCCCGGAAATCGGGCTTTCACTCGATATCAGCCGCATGAAATTCTCTGACAGTTTCTTTGCGGAGATGGAACCTGCACTACAGGGCGCATTTTCCGAAATGGGCGCATTGGAATCAGGAGAAATTGCCAACCGCGACGAAGGGCGCATGGTTGGACATTATTGGCTGAGAAACCCGTCACTTGCACCTTCGAATGAAATTCGCCACGAAATTGAAGCTGCTCTCGAACAGATTATAACCTTCACTGCAAAAATTCACCGTGGCGCAGTAGTCGCGCAAAGCGGTGCCGCCTTCGCAAATGTTCTCGTCATCGGCATCGGCGGTTCTGCATTAGGGCCACAGTTTGTAGCTGATGCGCTTACCTCCTCAACAGATCGAATGAAGGTATTTTTTCTCGATAACACCGACCCCGATGGCATTGATAAGGTCTTTGCACAACTGGGAACGTCAATTACACAAACGCTGTCACTCGTCATATCCAAAAGCGGCTCAACCAAAGAGACCCGCAACGGAATGCTTGAGGCCAAGGCCGCCTATCAGTGCGCCGGGCTGGATTTTTCACGGCATGCAGTTGCAGTGACCGGAGATGGAAGCGAACTGGACAAACTGGCACAGACTGAAGGATGGCTGGATCGTTTTCCCATGTGGGACTGGGTTGGCGGGCGCACCTCTGTCACCTCTGCAGTCGGCCTTCTTCCGGCGGCTTTGCAGGGAATCAACATCACGGCGCTGCTGGATGGTGCAAAAGCCTGCGACATCGTTACCAGCCGGATCGATACAATGCAGAATCCTGCTGCAGTTATGGCGTTAATGTGGCACTACGCCACGGAAGGTCGCGGTTCCAAGGACATGGTCATGCTCCCCTACAAGGATCGCCTGCTGCTCTTCTCCCGCTATCTGCAGCAACTGATCATGGAATCAATCGGTAAGGAATTTGACCGTGATGGAGTGGCAGTTAATCAAGGCTTGACGGTGTACGGCAACAAAGGGTCAACGGATCAACATGCCTATGTACAACAGTTGCGGGAAGGCGTAGCGAACTTCTTTGTCACATTTATTGAAGTTCTGAAAGATCGCGACGGACACTCTCTGCTTGTTGAGGGGGATTTTACCAGCGGAGACTTTCTATTCGGCTTTTTACAGGGCACTCGCACGGCCCTCTATGAAAATGGCCGTGAATCGATGACACTTACGATCAATCAGGTCGATGCCTATACGATCGGCGTCCTGATTGCGCTGTTTGAACGGGCAGTCGGCTTTTATGCGAGCCTGATCAATATCAATGCCTACCATCAACCCGGCGTTGAAGCGGGTAAAAAAGCCGCAGGTACGGTGATCGCCCTGCAAAAATCTGTTGTGGAATTATTGCAGAGTGAAAAACGGAGTATGACAGCAGGAGCAATCGCCGGGCGTCTGGAGAAACCGGAGTCGGTTGAGATGATTTTCACCATACTGCGGCACTTGGCAGCAAACTCGGATAGAGGGATTATTCAGGACAGTGCTGATAAGATGGCAGAGGTAACATTCAAGATTATTCGCTGATCAAATTCCGTCCGGAATAACATCCGGACGGAACCTAGCTCACTCTCGGCTTCAGCCTGCGCGTCGGAACCGCACTCCAGGGATCATCAGGCCAGGGGTGCTTGGGATAACGCCCTTTAAGCTCTTTTTTTACCTGCAGATATGATCCGTCCCAGAATCCCCGTAAATCCTTCGTTACCTGAATCGGTCGGCCGGCCGGCGAAAGCAGATGTAACAATACCGGAATCCTGCCACTACAAACGGTCGGGCCGACCGCCAAACCGAACAGTTCCTGAAGCTTTACTGCCAAGACCGGAATGTCTCCTGAATAATCGATCCTGATCCGTGAACCGCTTGGGACAGACAGATGGGTCGGTGCCAATTCATCCAGTTCACGCTGCTGACGATAATCGAGACTCTGCTTCAAAATGTCTGCAATGTTCAACCGGGCAAGTTTTTTTGATGAATAAACGCCTTCCAGATGCGGTGCCAACCATTCTTCAAGCGTATCAGACAGAACGGCATCCGAAACATCCGGCCATTCATGCTCCGGAAAAGCGGAGCGCACCAGCATCAGGCGGCTCTGTAGCTGACTGACCGTTTCGTTCATTGGCAACAGCGCCAATCCCGACACACGCAGCGCACCGATCACGACCGGAATCGCCTCTGCTGCCGTCGGAACAACCGCTTCGGATGAAAGCTGAATAGCCCCCAGAAGCTCCCGCCGCCGGGCTGTTACACGTCCTTCCCGATCATCCCAATTCACTGCTGTTTCATGCTGTATGTGCTTCAAACGCTCTTCGCGGATAACAGACTCAGATATTTCGGCGGCAAGATGGATACGTGCCTCCGCCTGACTTCCGGCATCCAGCGCCAGTGCTACCACATAATCAGCCGCTCTGACCGAGCTGCGATCGGAAATACGTGCCCCACGTCCACTGGCAAGTACATAGCCGCCAGTGCCGGTCGGTCTCCGACGGGCAAGCCGATCAGGATACGCCGCCACCAACAGTCGAGAGAGGGAATCAGCGGCATCAACACAATCCACTTCATTTCTGGGGACGGCAAGAGAACGTTCCAGTTGACGAACAACCCTCTCCACATTTTTCGCCGCTGAAAGATCCATTCTCCGATCAGCACGTCCTGATGTACGCCAGTTTCTAAATGCCTCAAATCGATCATCAATATCGGAACTGCTTCTCGGCGGCACGCCTCCTCCTGCATCAAAGCGAAACAAATCCCGTTCTGACAAAAGTGCCGCAATGTGGCACCCTAAACCGGAACAGCCAAGTTCCCGGGCGCGGAGCAGCAATCGGCCAAGACGAGGATGAAGCGGCATCTTAACCACTTCGCGACCACTGATCGTAATCCGCCCGCTCTCATCAAACAGGTCAAGTTCTGCAAGCAAACGGCGCGCAGATTCCTGAGCCGCACCGGGGGGCGCATCAAGCCAGCCGAGCTGTGCAGGATCAGAGACACCCCAGGCTGCCAGTTCCAATAAAAGCTGTGACAGATCGGTAACACAAATCTCAGGCGGCGTATGCGCAGCCATAGCCTGCAATGTATGTTGACTATACAGGCGGTAGCAAACCCCGGGAGCAGTCCGCCCTGCCCGACCGGCGCGCTGTTCAGCAGAAGCACGTGACTCGCGCACCGTGACCAATCGATTCAAACCGTTGCCCGGATCATACTGCAATCGCCGTGAAACCCCGCAATCAATGACAGTCCGGATACCCTCAATAGTCAAACTGGTTTCGGCAATGCTGGTGGCCAATACAACTTTACGACGCGGACCGGACTGAATAACTTTCTGCTGCTCGGTTATCGGTAGATCGCCATAGAGTTGACACACGTCAACAGTACGCGAAACGTCTGAAAATTCTGCCAACTGCACAGCACAGGCGCGGATTTCACCGGAACCGGGCAAAAAGGCCAATATATCCCCTTCCGTTTCCTTCAATGCCCGTATGACAGCCGCAGTCATTCGCTGTGAAAGCCGGGCAGGACCACCAATATCATCGAGGTATTTCAGCTCGACATCAAATGCACGCCCTTCTGAACTGATAACAGGAGCGTTATCAAGCAATGCGGCAAGCGGTTGAAGATCAAGTGTTGCTGACATGACCATGACTTTGAGACCCGGCCGTAACTGCTGGACTTCACGGCAGAGAGCCAAGCCGAGATCGGCATGAATGCTCCGTTCATGAAACTCGTCAAAAATGACCAGCGCAACTCCGGCAAGCCCGGGATCACCCTGAATCCGGCGTGTCAAAATCCCCTCGGTAACGACCTCAATTCGCGTTGTTTTAGAAATACAACTGTCAAAGCGTATTGCATAGCCAACCGTCTGCCCGACTTCTTCATCAAGAGTACGAGCCATCCAGCGTGCAGCTGATACCGCCGCAATGCGCCGGGGCTCAAGCATGATAATACGGCCGGCCTCGAGAGGAATTACGTCAAGTAAAGCCAATGGGACGCGCGTAGTTTTACCTGCCCCTGGCGGAGCGTGAAGAATTATATTTTGATGAGTGTGGAACGACGCGAGTAGAGCGGGAAGGATTTCATCAATGGGGAGTTTGTTACGCGTCATGATACTTGGCATCTATTTCGTTTCGGCGCCCTGTTTATCAATAGCGTTGGTCCGGTCATCGGTTTTATTGAGTGTATTATCAACGTTTTTACGAATTGCAGCACCATCGTACCCGACCGCTGTGGCTGCCTCAAGCTTCTTTGTTTCCGGGCGTCCCTGGTCTTTTTGTACGACGGGCTGCTGTGGTGATGAAGTACAGCCGACCAGAAACAGCAATGCGATAGAGCCAAGTTTAAGAGTTATTTTCATTGTGTTTATTCCTTATGCTCAGGATTTTCAGCTTGTTGTGTATATCATTTATTGCGTTGACGGTCTACGTGTGAATTAGCAGTAGTCAGAGTTGAACCGTTGGGACAAAAATGACATTTTTTGTCACCACCCGTTGCTAAATATGGGACACGTATAGTTGATTCGATGTTATTCGCTACGTCACGGCTAAATCAATAGCCTGTAATTACTATGTTATTTAGTTTTGTCCGGTTCTGGCACCGGTTTTGCTCTCTAATTAATCACAAAATGAAGTTAACCAAGCTCTCATAGTAGAGCAAAAAAACAGAAAAGGAGAAATATCATGTTAAACAAACTGAGAAGTAAACAAGGTTTCACCCTGATCGAGCTTTTGATCGTTGTTGCCATCATCGGCATCCTGGCAGCAATTGCCATCCCACAGTTCTCCGCATATCAGAAGAGAGGCTATGCTTCATCGGTACGCTCCGACGCACGTAACCTGCACACCGCAATAAAGGCAGCATTTGCTGACAATCTTGCTGCTACTGATACAACTGCATTAGGTGTTGTTGGACCTTATTCCTCAACAGCTCAACCAGCGGCACCAATTGCTGCTGCCAAGGTATCATCCGGTGTCACTTTAACGGTAGCTGCAGGTACTGAAGATGCGTATACTATTACTGGTACTCACACAAAACTTACCGTCGGTAGCTACGTTATGACTGGTGGTGGTACTGTCACAGATACACTTTCTTCTGGCTTCTAATAACTAATTTAGTTGCTTCAAAAAAAAGGTCAGCTTTGCTGGCCTTTTTTTTTGAGTACTTTTGGGTACCAGTGTTATGACCCTGTCGCGACTATATCAATTGATTATTATTTGTTGCATCGTTCTCGCTGTTTATTATTCAGTACTCTTTGCACCAGTCTGTTTTGTCGATGATGCCAAGCTGATTTTATATGATGTCGCTGAGAGCCGTTTAGAGGATCTTTTTCTGATTCTCTTTTCAGGCGGGGGTTATTATCGACCTCTGGTTGGCGCAACGTTCATTTTGGACAACTATTTCTGGATGTTGGAGGAAAGTTTCCTGCACCTTGAAAATATCATCCTGCATGGTGTAAATGCAGTGTTGCTTTTCTCGGTTACGGAACGACTTGCCAAGCGATTACGCATACCACCCACCCACGGCATTCCCTTCATTACCGCACTACTCTTTGCTCTCCATCCTCTTGCGACTGAATCTGTCAACTGGATTTCCGGACGCACCGATCCTCTGGCGTCTGTTTTCCTGTTGTTATCCATTAAAAGACTCATCGATTGGCTTGAAGCACCAACAACCGGCACATTGATAAAAATTCAACTCTATTATTTCCTGGCCTGTCTGGCCAAAGAAACAGCGGTGTTTTATATTGGCCCAGCACTGTTGTTGGCAATGATGTTACGGGTTACATCAACGGAATCTGTTTCTACAAACCCCTCCTGGCGTTCTCTGTTTACCGCCATTCGCACCGACTGGCTGATCAACGCGTGTTTCTCAGTGACAACGATTGCCTACTTTGCACTGCGGCGCTACGCTGCTATAACCAGCGAAGGAAAAGATCGCAGTTTGAATATGCTTGCTCTCAATGCCACAAACCAAAACAGCGAATCATTCTGGTTTGATAAATTGCTGGAGGTATTCAGATCAATCGGGTTTTATACCAAGAAAATTATCGCGCCGTGGCCGCTCAATTTTAATTTAATTCACGTATCAGATTGGTATATTCTGTTTGGTCTGTTTTCGGTGATGTTGCTTGCTTATTTTTGCTGGCACCGGCGTGATCTGGTGGCAGTTCTTTTGCTGTCGGCCTTTCTGATTGGTTCATCAGCACTGTTGGTGTCTGTTGGCAAATTAGCCTGGACCACCTACGCAGAACGTTATCTGTATATTCCACTGATATTTTTTATTCCTGCCGCTGTTATGTTGCTACATGAAAAAATCGGTGCAGTACGGAACGGTCAGCTTTTTCGTGTTGTTATTATATTACTTTGTGGAGCGAGTCTTATAACCACCGTGCAGCGCAACCTGGTCTGGATGGATAGCCCGACTTTCTACGAACTGAATTATTGTCAGGCACCAAACCTTCCCATAACAATACGGAATTACTCACGCAGTTTACAGCAAGAAGGAAGATTAGAAGAGGCCGGAAAAATATTTAAATTGCTCCCAAAAAAGAGTAGAGCAGTCAAAGGAGCAACAGATAAATGATATGTTTTTTCTGTTGACGCTTTTTGTTTCGTCATTATAGTTATCAAATATTCTGCAGTTCGTGGTCTCTTAAAGAAAATGGTATCTGCAGAGAGGATGTTCAATGCTATCAATAATTTCCATAACCTTAAAAGGAATCTTCCGGGATCGAATTTTTCAGGGGATCATGATACTTGCGGTGATGTTCCTGTTTATCCCCACCGTTGCATCACTTTCCATGCGGCAAGTGACTGAACTTTCCGTTTTATTATCTCTTTCATTGATTTCATTTATACAGCTTATGCTCGCCGTTTTTCTGGGTGGTACGCTGGTTTGGCGGGATATTGAAAGACGCTATGCATTCAGCGTTCTAAGCCTGCCCCTCAGCCGAACCACCTATCTGTTCGGTCGCTTTATTGGTATAGCTCTTTTCCTTCTACTGACAGCCACTATACTTGGTGCTGTGGCTCTGTTGGTCATCAAGGCATCTGCCGGCTTGTATCCGCCCGATCGCCCTCTGGCATGGTTGACTATTGTGCTGTCTATTTTTATGGATACCTTGCGCCAGATCTTTCTGGTTGCTGTTGCTATTGCACTTTCAACGGTCAGCACTTCATTCTTTCTGCCAATTTTTGGCACTATCAGCACTCTATTGGCCGGCAATCTTATTCAGCAGGTTCATGAATACCTCCAATCTGCGGCTGCTTCCGACACCCTGCCTCTTGTTAAAAATGCCGGGAACTTTTTGTATTATGTATTCCCAAACTTGAGTGCATTTGATATCAAGGTAAATGCCATATATTCCCTTCCAATCAACACTCAAGGCATAGTGCTGACTCTCCTTTACTGCACCGCATATTCGGCTTTTCTTCTCGGAGGAGCTGCACTCCTTTTTAACCGCCGGGAAATGAAATGAGTATTATGAAACTTCCTGCCGGCATCATGCTTCTGGGCATTGTTCTGTATGCCACACTCATACTGCCCTTCTCGGATTATATGAAGCATAAAACCATTGAAGAAAAACTGGGATATATTCCCAGCCTTCAGGTTGTGCGCCTTTTAAGTCTTAATCAGAAGGAGTTGGCAGGAGCGGGACTGCTGATGAAGGTCGTCATGTATTTTGGCGGTGTTGTAGGAAAGCAGGCAGAGAATGTGGTGGTCGAACCGCTTAATTACCCTGAGATGGAAAGGGTTATACAGATAGCACTTCAACTCGATCCTTACAATGTGGATGGCTATTATTTTGCGCAATCAGTGTTGGTCTGGGATATGAAGCAGTATCAGGCTGCCAATAATCTTCTCGAATATGGAATGAAGTACCGAACCTGGGATTGGTATCTACCCTTCTCCGCTGGTTTTAATTATGCCTATTTTCTGAAGGACTACAAAAAAGCTGCCGAAATGTATATGCGGGCCGGAGAAGTTTCGGGCGATCCGATGTACGAACGTCTTGCCGGAAAATATTTACAGCAGTCCGGCCAGACGGGAGCAGCTATTGCGTATCTGGAAATGATGGAAAAAGAGGCCCGTGACCAGGTGGTCAGGAATGTTTTTCAGATCAGAATTACTGCCTTGAAGGAAGTGGTAAAAATTGAACAGGCTCGGGATGCCTGGCTGGCTGATAAAAAGAAACTTCCTTCCGGAGTGGATGAGCTCATAACAAATGGCTACCTGGCCACATACCCTGTTGATCCGTATGGCGGAAAGTTTTATATGGAAACAGATGGAACAGTAACATCAACCAGTAAGTTTGCTTTTAAACCGGCGAAGTAATAAAAAAGGGAGCAACTTATTAAGTTGACTCCCTGAATTTGTTTGGTGGAGCTGAACAGGATCGAACTGTCGACCTCTTGACTGCCAGTCAAGCGCTCTCCCAGCTGAGCTACAGCCCCACAAAATGAACTGGATATTTAGCAAACAAAACATGACGTGTCAATGTTTTTTTGACTTATTTTTGTAACATGGTTGGTTAACCTTAGAATTCCGGAACAACTCGACAAATCAATCATTCAATACGAAGCGGGTTCTCATGGATTGAAAAGAGGAACCACTCTGATTCGGATTGCTTTTCCACCATGGTTACTCATTGCGTTACACCAACTTTGAGGTATACTTATTTCCCATGGCTCACTGGCTGAACTACCGTAAAAAGGAGAAAAACAATGGCAAAAGTTCTTATGCCTCTTGCTCATGGTTTTGAAGAGATTGAGGCTCTGACGATTGTAGATATACTCCGCAGAGCTGAAATAGACATCGTTATTGCCGGCCTGCTGCCCGGTCCGGTTGTGGGAGCCCATAATATCAGCATTGCCCCCGACACAACTATTGATACAGTTACTGCGGGAGCATTCGATATGATTGTTCTGCCAGGCGGACAGCCGGGTACTGACAACCTCAATGCAGATTTG
>JAYTVV010000173.1:0-5141 GCA_043743795.1 Geobacteraceae bacterium | reverse complement strand
TCTGGTCGAGAAGAATCGACCTGCAACACCGGCTGGTATATACCTTTCATGATGACACTCTTCTTATTGCTCAATGTCGCGATCACTACTGAATCTATCACAGTAAACATTCAGAAAGAACGTTCAAAAGTCAATGTGGCATATGAAAATCGGGAGATCACCTTTTAGATGAAACTTGCCATTATCTTTCCCCCCCTACCATTCGGCTGGACGCCGGTTGCACCCCCGATTCTGGAGTATCTTGCTGCGCTGACTCGTCGGGAAGACCCCTCAATCGAAATCGAGGTCTATAGCGCCAGTGCCACACCGGATGTATTTGATACGCTGGAGTGTGATCTTGCTGCAATAAGCCTTCTGACGCCAACCTCTGTCGGGGGATACGAGATCGCCGCCAAACTTCGTTCCCAAGGTGCAAAGGTCGTTTTCGGGGGGATACATGCATCTCTTCTGCCTGAAGAGGCGCTCCGGCACGGGGATGCGGTTGTGGTGGGGGAGGCCGAAGGTGCCTGGCCGCAGGTTCTACGCGATTTCAAATCCGGCGGCATGAAACAGTTTTACAGCAGCGACAGACCCCAGCTTGATGACCTGCCGACGCCCTTGTACGGGATGCTCAAGCACGGGCATCAGTTCCGAGTGGTGAATACTTCGCGAGGCTGTCCTTATAACTGCACATTCTGTTCAGTTAAACCCTTTATGGGGGCTGAAATCCGTTTTCGCCCGATCGATCATATTGTTCGGGACGTGGCGGCGATTCCGGAGAAGATGTATATCAATGGCGATGAAAACATCTGGTGGCAGGGCTTCGAGCAGCGAGCTATTGATATGTTCACGGCACTTAAAGGGGGCGGCAAGAAGTGGATGGGCTTTGGTAGTCTGCGCCCGGTTCTGACGCCTGCTGGCTCCCGGATGCTGAATGCCGCCCGTGAAAGCGGAATGCTGACGGTCTGGGTGGGATGGGATGCCATTTCCGATGATGCCCTGACCGCCTATCGCGCAAACGGAAAAATCGGAGTTGACCGGGAACGTGCTGTTAAGACGCTTCGGGACCACGGTATTGACGTTTCTCTTTTCTATATGCTGGGTGGAAGAAACGATTCCATGGATGATTTCAAGCGCTCGGTGGAGTTGGCAGACCGGCTCGGTGTCAGTATGCATCCTTCATTACTGGTGCCGTATCCTGGTACAGAGCTGCGGCGTCAGTATGAGCCATACCTGTATAAGGATCTTGGTTGGGAGTACTACACCGGCGCTTATGGCCTGTTTGAACACCCCGATCCACGGATGACACCGGAGGCACGGGAAGAGGCCTTCTATGAAACCTCTCTGGAAATACTCAGTACCTGGAGGATTTTGAGCCATATGCGCCACGTGCCCCTATCAGGCTTCCCCTATGCCCATATTCTGTCGCTGATGAATCAGCTGCCGGTGCGCAAGGGGATGAAAATCGCCTATGAGAAGTGGAAAGTGGAAAAGGGCGAGGTGAGGGCCAAGCAGTTGCGAGGGTGATGTACTAATTTTGTAAGCAGAATCAAGTGATGGCGGCTGGAGGTATAAACTACTTCAGCCGCCATTTTATATGATAGGTGTTATTTTTTTACGGGTTTTTCCGATTGTAGCCCTGACGGGTGGTCGCTCAGTTTTTGTTTTTCCGCCTCCTTGACATACCATTCCAAAGGACGGTCAGTCTGGTCCCTGAAGGCATTCAATGACCGATCCCGTTCATTAGCAGCTTCCTGACTGGCCTGGGACACAAGAATCTCGTCGACCACCTGAGGACACGATGCAACTGATCCGGGGCGCGCCTCGATTTCTTCCCTGATGCTTGGGTCTTGAGCCTTAGGATCTTTGGCAAAGCGCATTTTGAGATCAATAGAAAAATTTGAATAGGCCTCAAGCATCCGAAAGATGGTTGAGTCTCCCATCGGTCCCAAGGTGCGGTCTTCATCCGGTAGCGGTGAAACCTTGCCGTTCTCGATCTTGGCACGGCCGACAATTTCACAACAGGTACCGTTGTTGGATGTATAGCCGAGGTTGTCGGTGATGACTGCCAGGACGGTTGGCACGTTAGCCAGGTCCCAGTGGGCCATCAGGCCGACTTCACCGTCCGGCAGCGGGCTCAGGTCGTCGATGTTCATGGCAAGTACCCGTGACCAGGGGGGCACCGGGCGGGTGCGTTCACGGGGAGGCAATCCCTTGACGTGGCGTCGCAAGGTGTCATCAAATAGGTTGGTGGCTGTTTCGGCTTCGCCGAGGACATTGACACAGTGCGATTCGGGGATATCCAAAATCTCTTTTACCATGGCGTAATAGTCATCCCGGGTTACAACACCAAAGCGGCCACGGTAGCCACCACCGTCACAGATCCTGCTGCCTGCCGGTAGATGGAATGTAATTTTTTTACGTCGGCAGGACTGGAAGAAATAAACATAGGCTGCGGTTGCGCCAATCAGTGCCACCGGCACTCCGCTGGTTTCCGACTCGCGCAGGGCTTTCAACAGGTTTTTAACGTCGATGCCGCTTTTTCCGAGCAGGAACATGCTGTCTTCGGTTCCAAAGTGGGTGCGGGTCTGGTCCATGCCAATGGCCATGCCCATGGAGGGGGCCAATTGCGGGCTGGGAGCCAAGATCAGGATACGGCAACGTTTACCCTCTTCAAAATCGGGGAAGAGGTAGGAAGCGGTCATCTTTTTGTTGGCCCCGAAAACAAGTTTTTTGCCATCCTCATCACGGAAGATTCGTCCACGCTGGGTGAGACTGGTGGTGCCACCGGTCAGGCAGGCCATTACTGATTGCTCAAGCGGGAAGGATGCCACCAGGTGGGTCTTGAAGACATCGTTATAGACCATGGGTATGTCCTGCCAGCGGGTGATGTCACCCGGTTTGACCATCTTGACATCGCAGAATTCACGGAAAATTTTGTTGGTTTCGTAGTGTAGGGCGAAGAGCTGCATGCAGTAGTCGTTGAAGCTGGTATCAGAAAGCTCAGAGTCTACACCGGCTTCAATGATATCAAGGACTGCTTCGGTAAGGCGATGACTTGTAAGCTGACTGCTGGACATAATTCAACTCCTCTTTGAATGATTATGTGTAAATACACAACCGAATGTATATGCAAATTATGCGCCTTTTCGCCTGTGGCCGCAATCTGCTGATAGTTGGCTCTGATTATCTATGCTCATCTATATTGAGACAAATATCTGCCTTTTTGTTGTGCATATGGTTTTGTTTCTCTTGGGTGTGCGCTTGAATTTTGAACAAACATTTCGGGCGTAAACTAAAAATGCCGGCTATGCCGGCATTTTTAGTGAAATTTTATAAACAAGAAACCTATTTGATGCGTATACCAATATCGTCTTTATTTGCATCAAGCTCTTGGGTGCCTCTAAGGGTTTCGAATATACCATTCGGTCCAGCGGAGATGACCCAGACGGGGGTAGTGTTGTCGTTAAGACCGGTAGCGTCAATTACATATGGATTACCCCATGGATCAAGGCCCATACCGGTCATATAAGGTCCCTTCCACAGCGCAGCAGTGTAAGGAGGGTCATTTGAGTTCAAATGATTATTCAGTGAGTCAGAAGGTGCCAGAGTGTAGTTTTGTGCACTCAACTGTGCGTCAAATGCACCGCCTGGCGCATACCCTGGACCATAGAGAAATGAAAAATTATTTGTACCGCTTTGTAGATTAGGCCAACGTCCAACATCTTTTTTGAATGTTAAGACTGCCGTTGAAATTGATTTACAATCAGCTGTGGCGCGAGTTCTTTTTGATTCATCAATCTGATTAAAGATCATAGGTACAAGAATTCCCGCCAATATTGCAATAATGCCTGCCACAACAATTACCTCAATCAGGGTGAATCCGCGTTTGTCGTTCAATTTCATGTAAACCTCCTAAAATTTGGTGCACTCAATGGAATGTTAATATTAATTGCATAATTGTATTCCGTATACCCTACAATGCAGGTGATGTAAAGAGAGAAATTAGTCAGTAACTACCTGATTTAACAATATGCACTGTAAGCAAGGCATGGTATAGAGAACGTAAATTGACAAAAAGCTTGTCAATAGAGTATATACACAATGAGATTGGTTTTAAAAAAACGATATAATTTGATGGCTTGGGGTGGTGTGGTCTCTATGCAGAAGCAATCGGTAAAGCGCTTGGGAACAATTTTATTTTATATTGGAGGCATTGTCTGGATTGTCTACGCGATATGCAAATATCTGTTGGGCTGGAATGTGAACATTCGCCAGTTTCTGCCCTATCATCTGGCTGCGGTTATTCCAGGGATACTCTTAAAACACGGCATCGATATCTATGATAAACTTACAAACGCACGTGATAAAAAAAGCTGACCCGATACAATGAAAAGCCTATTTATCGAGCATGGCAAGGTATTGAGGAGTATCAATGCTTAAAAAAATACTGGTTGTTTTGAACGGATTCGTCCATGACTTTGCTGCCGGAATCTGGTTGGCGACGATTGTTACAATTACTGTTCTTCATAATGCCCATGTGAAGGATTCTGCTGTCGTCAACGTTTTGAATCATCTGGAACGGCTATTCTTCTGGGGGAGTGTGGTTGCGGCTGTGATCATTATGGCGACCGGTGTCGGACGTACCTTTACCTACGTGGACAACTGGTATGGTGATGATGCGGAAAATCAGCGCCGAAAGGCGCTGGTTGTTAAACATGTTATTCTCTTCTCCGCATATGCGCTTGGCTATTGGTGGGTGTGGGATAAGGTGTTTCACTCTGCCGTATAGTTAGTGGTCGGTTTATTGCAGCCAAAAAAAGCTTTCAGGATTAAAACTATCCTGTTATAGTCAACAACAACCATAAACATCAATGCTTCGTAATACACAGGATATATCGATGACTCTAAAACGTGTCGCACTAATCACTCCCCCCTATCATTCTGGGGTTGTGGAATCTGCTGGTACCTGGTTAAATGTTGGCTTTGTCTATATCGCCGGTGCTCTGCGTGCTGCCGGTTATGAAGTTGACTACTATGACGCCATGTCGCTTTGGCATAAGTGGCCGGACATCAAGGCCCGTATTGAAGCCTTCAAGCCGGATGTGGTTTGTACCACCTCCTTCACCGCCTCCATTATCAAAGCGTTGGAATTGTGCGAC